>CAZPZE010000900.1:0-7522 GCA_964590625.1 uncultured Solibacteraceae bacterium | reverse complement strand
AGATCGGTCCCGTCCGCCCTCTGCACCGCGAAGTCTTCAATGATTGGCTGTTTGTTCCTGTCGATAACCGCATCCCGCGGCATCAGAAAGTCAACGACGACGTCGATTGGGTATCCTTCATCCGTCGCCTCAATTCGACGGACGAGTTGAAACTTCCTGAGGTTCTTGTTTTGCCCGTACCCGTGCGTCATCAGTGCATCCACAAGGCGCGCGTACTCCCCATCGCCCAAAGCTTCGGCATCCAGACCCAAGTCTACGTCGATTGTCCCGACGTGAGGCATTTCGAAATTATCGAGAAGCAGCCAGGGCACGGCTCCGCCGACAACCGCAAATTTGCCCTTGAAGCTCCCAAGAATCTGGCCGATTTCGAGAAGCACCGCCCTCACGGCTGCAGTCGTGCGGTCGTCGTATTCATTCGCGGATTGCGGATCGGAAGGATTTATTTCTGCCATGTGAGCTTCATGCGGCGCAGATGTTCCGCAGCTTCCTCTCCCCGATCGCCCCCTTTGGAGAGATCCAGATATGTTTGGATCGGGCTGGTGCAGCGGACGCCCGGCGCCGGCTCGTAGGCGTCCAGGAAAACGCCTGGATCTCTCGGAATACTGATAATGACATTTTCGCCTTTCGCGGTGGACGACAGTTTCATCCGCGATTGGATGTGATCGAGCCCGCGCTTATCGGCGTAGAAGAACTGGGTGCTGGTCCGGGCGTAAGGCGCGATCCAGTTTGCGGCCGAAAACGAAGAAAGTGCGGCCTGCGCCGTATGCGGCATAGACTCAAATGCGTCACGGATGCTTGTGTCGAGTGCCTTACTGTGCAACGTGGTGTAGAAGCGAAACTGGTGTTCGATTGGCGGCTCGTAACTGATCTTCCATGCGTCCAATAGTGCGTCGGGGACGGTCAGATGAAGCCCCCCCGATATGACCTCCGCCCACTCACGGTCCAGAAGCGCTTTTCGCACGTTGCTGATGTGTCCCAGGCTCACGTGTGCAGCTTCCGCCAAGTCAGTCACGCGCCAGATCCGCCTCGGATCGCGCAAGAGAACACGCAGGACCTGGCTCGATTTTGGCGTGAATAAGGATTTGAACTCCCGGCGTTGTGCCGCGGGTTTGCCCTCAGTCAGTCGATCGATGAAGACCGTTTTGAACGCAAGACGAGCGTTGCCTTCGAAATCAAGATACGAGATTCCGTTGTCCAGGCAGAGTTCACGCGACGCGGGAGAGAAATAAGGCGCAACCAACACAGGAGTGGCTGGCTTTTTGAAATGAGCGACATAGTTCTGCAGTTGATGGATGCCCTCGCGGACGAAGCGAGGCTGGCCGTTCTGCTTCACTTCACAGACGAGAAAGTGCGGCTCTCCCGAAATATCCACGCGCATCATAATGTCTATGCCTGCATCGAGCCCCTCTGATCCCAGGTTGAGTTTCCTGAGTTTAAGCACTGGGACTTCGTGCAACAGCTTTTCCAGTAGGTTTGCAGCCCGAGCCTCGACATCCTCTACTGAAAGGGGCGTTTTCAACACATGTTGAAAATACCATATTCAGTGAAAATCGGCAAACGATGTTTCACTGAGATCGCTCCTTTCAACAAATGCTGAAGGAGCAACAAGTGGTGAACTCTATCTTTCCGCCCGCTGAGCTACGCGGCGCCAACTTGGATGAGATCCCTCGGCCAGTGCTGGCCGCCGCGGTTCCGTGCCCCCCATGTCGATTTTCCAGACAGCGTCTGGACTGAGTGACAATCTCTCGCAAAGAACTCGACCTGCGGCTGGGGGCACTGGCCGTTGTTTGCGCGATCTGTTTTCAGAGCCGAAGGCCAAAGATTTCCACGGAGACTGACCAGAGCGAAAGTCCTCAGAATCCACTGCTCGTCTCGCCCTTCCCATGTAACCGTTTTTGTAACCGTCCGAGGACAATTCCGGACACTCCGGGAAACGCCCCATCGATGCATCTCACAGAAAATAAATATTTTGCGTTTCCAGCGTTGTCTGTGGATTTCTTCTTGCTGGATTATGAGTCCGCTGCTCTAACCATTGAGCTAAGGGCCCGTGCATACAGGTTAACGTAGGGCTACGCGACCGCCGGTTCGCAGGCGCGTGAGATCATCGCTGACGGGACACTGCCACATGATTCGCACGGCTCTTGCCTTCCTCGCCTTGCTCGCCTGCCTGGCTTTTGCCGGCAGTTTGGATCAGGATCATGACGGCCTCAGCGACACTTTCGAACAGACGCTGCTGCAGCAATTTGCACCTGTCTTTCACGTCAGCGCGAGCGATTGCGCCGGGCTCCCGGCTGAGTTCACGCCGGGCTCCACGCAGCCTGTCGCTCTCGCGGCAAACGGCACGATCTATGGACAGGTCTTTCGCAGCGGCCCCTACATCGAAGTGCACTATTACCACCTCTGGGCCACCGACTGCGGCAGCCTCGGCCATCCGCTCGATGCCGAACACGTCTCGGCTCTTCTTTCCGCGGGGGACACGCCGCGCGCGCTCTATTGGTTTGCGGCCGCCCATCAGGCGACGCTGTGCGAACTCAACAGCGCATCGTCAGCCGCCGCGCTGCATGCGGAGGAACACGGTCCTGAAGTCTGGGTGTCCGAGGGGAAGCACGCCTCGTTCCTCACATCCGAACTGTGCGGCCAGGGATGCGGCGCGGATTCATGCAGGCTTACGAAGCTCCTCGAGCCCCCGCGTATCGTGAACATCGGCGAACCCGGCGCGCCAATGAATGGAGCAACCTGGGTGAACTCGCCGGCGTGGCCGATGGCCTCGAAAATGACAAGCGATTTCGATCCGGCGAAACTGTCAGCGGTGGACGCGGCGGGCGGGGAAATCGTTCTGTTCAGACCCTCGCCCTCCACGCAGGCCGTGGTTTCGGCGATGGGCGCCGGGCCGCGCTATACGGCAGGCGCTCTCGATACCGCCGGCAACCATACCGACAGCGCTCTGGATACGGCGGTGCGGCACACGGAGAAGTCGCTGGCGGCCTCCCGGCGGTCAGTGCTGAATTTCCTCAGCGGCGGGAAAAAGAAGACCAGCGCGAAGTAATCAGGGGCGCTTGCGGAATGGGCGCTTCTGGAAGGGGCGCTTTGGTGGGCGCCCGCCCGGTCCTTCGGGTCCGCCCGGACTTTTGCCGCGCGGGGGGCGCGGAGAAAAATCACGCTTCGGCGGACGATCACCGAAATCCTTGCGCGGCGGACGGTCGCCGAATTCACGCTTCGGCGGACGAGTGCCAAATTCTTTGCGCGGTGGACGATCGCCAAAATCGCGCTTCGGCGGTCGGCTGCCGAAATCGCGCTTCGGCGGTCGGTCGCCGAATTCCTTACGCGGCGGACGGTCCACGAAATTCCGCTTCGGTGGGCGTTCTCCGAACTCCCGCTTGGGCGGACGTTCTCCAAAATCGCGCTTCGGTGGGCGCTCCCCAAACTCCCGCCTCGGCGGACGCTCGCCGAAATCGCGTCTCGGGGGACGTTCCGCAAACTCACGCTGCGGCGGCCGCTCTCGCGTCTCGCGCGGAGCAGGCGGCGCGGCTTCCATCTCGATTTCTTTTTCCGGCTGCGGCTCCGGCTTCCGAATCACCGGCGGCCTGACCGAGCGCGGACGCTCTTCAAACTCGCGCGGCGGCGCAGTACGCCGGGGCACTGGCCGCTCGGCCTTCTGCTGCGTATCCGCCGCCTCCTTCGCGGCAGAAGCGCGCACGACCTCATCCACAACCTGCGCCACCGCGCGCATCTCCTTCACGTCATGCACACGCACGATATGCGCGCCATTGAGAATCGCCGCGGCCACAGCACCCGCAGTCGCATACTGCGTCTCGGTAGCGGTCGATTGCGCCAGAAACGACTTGTGCGACGGCCCCACCACAACCGGACACTCAAGAGGCGCCAGTTGCCCCAGGTGCGCGAGCATCTCCGAATTCTGCTCGCGGCGTTTGCCGAATCCGATGCCCGGATCGACTGCGATCCGGTTGCGCTCCACGCCGGCGCGCCGCGCGCGGTTTACCGTTGCTTCCAGATCGCGCGCCACCACGGCCATCACGTCCGACAGCGGCGGCAGCTTTGCCCAGGTTTCCGGCGTGCCGCGCATGTGATTGAGGATCAGGCCGGCGTTCGCATTCGCCACCGCCTTCGCCAGATCGGGATCGAACGTCAGCCCGCTCGGATCGTTGATGATCTCGACGCCGTATTCGAACGCGCGTTCCGCGACTTCCGCCTTATAGGTATCGAGCGAAAGCGGGATGGTGAGCTTGTCGCGCAGCCGTTTCAGCACCGGGACGAGGCGGCGCCATTCTTCCTCAGCCGAAATGCGCTGGGAGCCCGGTTTCGTCGATTCGGCGCCGATATCGATGATGTCCGCCCCCTGCTCTTCGAGCTCGAGCGCGCGGGCGTAAGCGGCGTCGGGATCCGAGTACCGGCCGCCGTCGGAGAACGAGTCGGGCGTCACGTTGAGGATGCCCATGATGGCGGTCTTGTCGCCCAGTTGCAATTCGACCGTGCGTAATTTCCAGAAGTGGATCCTGCGATTCATGAATTTCCGTGGGAAAACTCCAGTGTCCCACGCATGGTCTAATGTGGGCATGCTCCCGGTTGTAGTGGCGGCGGCGATGCTCGCTCAGGCGGCGGACCTGCCGCGCGGCCGCGTCATCGATCGCGTGCAGTGCGCCGACGATCCCTCGCAGAGCTACGCGCTCTATGTTCCTTCCGCTTACACGCCGGACCGCGAATGGCCGGTCATTTTTGGCTTCGATCCGCAGGGCCGCGGGCTGAATCCTATTGAACGCTATCAGGCGGCGGCTGAGAAATACGGCTACATCGTGGCTGGCTCGAACAACTCGCGCAACGGCGACTGGCAGGTTTCAATGGCAGCCGTTTCCGCCATGACGCGCGACGTGACCGCGCGCCTCAATGTCTCGGCGAAACGCGAGTATGTTGCAGGCATGTCCGGCGGCACGAGGGTGGCGATGGGAGTGGCGCTTTCCTCGCCGCAGGTGGCGGGCGTATTCGCGTCGAGCGCCGGTTATCCCGATGGCCGCGCCCGGCACGAGCTGCTGTTTCCAGTGTTCGAAACCGCCGGCACCGAGGATTTCAACCGCCTCGAAATGCGCGAAATGGATCGTGATCTGAAATCACCGCACCGGTTTGTGATTTTCGAAGGCGGCCATGTGTGGCTTCCGGCGACCGTGGCCACCGAGGCCGTGGAGTGGATGGAAATCCAGGCAATGAAGTCAGGCCGCAAGCCGAAAGATCAACCGGAGATCGATGCGATCTTCGCGTCGCGCGTCGCCGCTGCCAATATCGGCAAAGATGACACTGCGTCCCTTGCGGCGGCGAGCGGGATCGCGGAAGACTTCGGTGGACTCGAAGATGTGTCGAAGTTCGCCGCACGCGCCGCGCAGCTCCGCAGTTCCGCCGCAGTCCGTGCCGAACAGAAGCACGAAGAAGATCTTGACACGGAAGAGGAACAGTGGGGGCAGATCGTACGCGGCGAGGAAACGCTGCTGGGCGATCCTGCACAGCGCGAAAGCGCTTTGAAACAATTGCGCGAGCGATGGAAGAAACTGTCGGAGATGGCGAACGCCGCCGATGACACTCCGCATCGGCGCATGGCGCGCCGCGTTCTCGGCGGCCTTTCCATGGGCGTAACCGTTCAGGACCCGGACTATCTCGCCATTGTGCGCGAGTATCGTCCCACACGCCCGCCGGGTGGCGCGGCCCGTTAGCTGGCCCGAAGCTTGCTGAGGCGTCCATATGGCCGATGACGCGTTTTCCAGGCGACTCCTGCCATGGCTTGTTGCCGTGGCGTTCTTCATGGAGTCGCTGGACACCACGATTCTGAACACGGCCGTTCCCGCCATCGCCAGCGCATTGAATGTCGCGCCGCTGAGCATGAAAGCGGTGCTCTCCAGCTACACCCTCAGTCTCGCGGTCTTCATTCCGATCAGCGGATGGATGGCGGATCGGTTCGGTACGCGCCGCGTTTTCGCATCCGCCATTGGCCTCTTTACGCTCGGTTCATTTCTGTGCGGAATGGCGACCGATATTCACGTGCTGGTCGCCTGCCGCGTGTTGCAGGGCTGCGGAGGCGCGATGATGGTGCCGGTCGGGCGCCTCACTATCGTGCGGACGTTTGCGAAATCCGAACTGGTGTGGGCGATGTCCGCGGTCGGCATTCCGGGGCTGATCGGCCCCATGCTGGGCCCGGTGGCAGGCGGGTTCATCGTCGGCTACTTCCACTGGCGCGTCATTTTCTTCGTGAATATCCCGATCGGGTTGCTGGGCCTCTGGATGGTGCGCCGCCATCTTCCCGATTACCGGGAGAAGTGGGATCCGCTCGATATGGTTGGGCTGATTCTGTTCGGTACCGGCATTGCGCTGCTCTCGTATGTGCTCGAAGTGTTCGGTGAGCACTCGCTGAGCACGGGCCAGATCACCGGAATGCTCGTCACTGCGATTGCGCTGCTGACCGCTTACTGGCTGCACTCCACGAAGACGGAATATCCGCTGCTGGCGATGTGGCTGTTTCGCATCCGCACGTTCCGGTCGTCGGTCAACGGAAATTTTTTTACGCGGCTCAGCGTCGGCGGCATTCCGTTCATCCTGCCGCTGCTCTACCAGGTGGGGCTGGGCTATTCGCCCATGCAGTCCGGTCTGCTGATGACGCCTCAGGCGATTGCTTCGATCGGTATGAAGTTTACGATGGGTGCGATTCTGGCGCGTTTCGGCTACCGCGCGGTTCTGATCTCGAATACGCTGCTGCTCGGCGTGCTGATCCAGTCTTTCGCGATCATCGGGCCGCAAACTCCTATCTGGGTGATTGTGCTGCAATCGCTTCTGTTTGGTTTCTTCAGCTCGCTGCAGTACACGAGCGTGAATACGCTGGTTTACGCGGATATTACAGCGGAGCGGACAAGCGCCGCGGCCACGATTGCGAGCACCGTACAGCAGATGTCGCTCAGTTTCGGCGTCGCTCTGGCCTCACTGGCGACGGCGTTCTTCATTCCCAACCGCTTCGCTTCGTCGCCGGGCCAGATGATCAACGGCACCCACAAAGCGTTTCTTGTGCTCGGCGCGATCACGCTGGTTTCGACGGTCGTCTTTCTGGAGCTCAAAAGCTCTGACGGCGCGAACGCCAGCCAGCATGAAGATCTGGTGCACGCCGAATAAACGCGATCGCTACAGCGTCACGCGCCGCCAGTGGCGGCCGACCTGAATCAGGAGCTCGGCGGTGTCCGGCACCGGGATCACGAGATCCGTCACGCGCGTCCCGTGGATTTCGATTGCCCCCGCTTTGCGCTTCCGGCTCGCATCGCTGACGGATTCGGCCAGACCGACGCGCGCGATCAGCTTCTCCACATGCAGGCCGTTCGGTCCGCGAACGCCGTCGGGAAGCGGGACGGTCGGAATGTCCGCGGGAATTTCCTTGCGCTGCACGACGCGGTTGAATTCCTCGGCCGCGTGCGCGGCGAGCGCGGCGGAGTGGAAGTCCGTGGTGATGAGCCGCGCGAGTTCCAGCTTGATCGTCATG
>CAZPZE010000899.1:0-1748 GCA_964590625.1 uncultured Solibacteraceae bacterium | reverse complement strand
GTGCTGCGTCCGAACCTGAATTTCCGCGGTTATGCGGGGCAGATTGCGTCGGGCGTGTTCCGTGAGGGTGAGGAAGTGATGGCGCTGCCTGCGAGGCGGCGTTCGCGGATCACGCGCGTTGTGACGTATGACGGCGATCTGAAGTCGGCGTTCGCGCCGCAGTCGGTGACGTTGTGTCTGGCGGACGAGATTGATATCAGCCGCGGCGACAGGATTGTGCCGATGTCGTCGGTTCCGCACGTGAGCCGGCGGTTCCGCGCGCATTGCGTGTGGATGAACGCGCAGGCGCTCGAGCCGGGACGAAGTTACTTCATCAAGCACACGGCGCATCAGGTGCGCGGCGTGGTCCGCAGCGTGAATCATCGCGTGGATGTAAACTCGCTCGCGCATGTGCCGGCGAGCCGCCTGGAGCTGAATGAGATCGGCGAGATTTCGGTGGAGACGCACCATCCCCTGTTCTTCGATCCGTATGCGCGGAATCGCGTGACGGGCGCGTTTATCGTGATCGATCCGGTTTCGAACGAAACGCTCGCGGCCGGGATGATCATCGATATCGAGGGCAAGGAAGAAACGCGCGGGCTGGTGCTCGAATCGGATCGCGTGGCGCGGTTCGGTCATCGTTCGGCAATCGTTGCGGTGGAGGATCATGAGTCGGCTGTGCTGCTGGAGCGCGAGCTTTTTGATCGCGGCGCGGCAGTGGTTGTGGTGGAAAGCGCCGACGCGCAGAGTGCGAAACTCGCGAAGGCAGCGGGGCTGATCGTGATTGTGACCGGCGCCGCGCCGGCGAATGCGATTGATGCGCGGAAGCTTTCGCCGGTGGAAGCGCTGTCACTGCTGGAGCGGCGGAACGTGCTCTCCAGCCGCGAGGAACAGACCGGGCTGGGGGAAGGAATTTAAGCGATTCTTTCCGCGCTATTCTGAGTGGTATGGAAGTCCATCTTTCGCCACGTCAGGAATCTCAACTGAACGACCTCGCCTGCAAGACCGGCCGCGGTACCGACGACCTGGTTCAGGAAGCGGTTGCGCGGTTGCTTGCCCGAAACGAGTGGTTTGAACAACAGGTGCAGGTGGGAATCGATGACTTCTCGGCGGGGCGGTTCATTGAGGAAGAAGAGATGGCTGCACGCGTGGAGCGGATGCTTCAGTCTTGACGCGGGTCCGTTGGTCCGCCACTGCTGCGGCCGATCTACAGTCCATACACGATTATCTGAGCGAGCATCAGCCCTTGCTGGCCTACTCAACCATTCGTAGGTTGTATGAGTCCGCAAGCTCGCTGAAACATTCTCCCAATCGCGGTCGCATTGGACGAATGGCAAATACCCGCGAACTCATCATTTCACCTCTTCCGTACGTTATCGTCTATTCCACTGGACCAGAGTGGGTGAAGATCCTTCGCATCGTCCATGGCGCCCAGGATTGGCAGCGATAGATTCTGGAAACGGATTAGCGCGGCAGTGTTCGGTATTTCTTCTGCGGGAGGGGCTCGTCGAAGATCGGCTCGGGGTATACCGGCGACTGGCAATCTTCGCAGAACCGTTCCCGGCCCTCGCCGCTAAGCTCCTCCCACTTCTTGTGGCACGGCCGCGGGATTCTCCAGCGTGGTTCCACGGGCTCATTATATTCCGATTTCGGACGAGGCGGCTTGTTAGGCTTGGACCAATGCGTCCTCAGCCCTTGATCTGCGTTACGGATGTCCAGGCCAGCAGCCGATGGTATCAGCGGCTGTTCGGATGCCGCGGGGCTCACGG
>CAZPZE010000898.1:0-14667 GCA_964590625.1 uncultured Solibacteraceae bacterium | reverse complement strand
GCTCGATGGGCAGCCGTTTTCGTTTCTGATCGAGGATCCGGCGACGGTGTGGAATCTGGGGCCGCAGCGCTATGCCGAGATCGCGAAGAGATACTCGGCGCTCACTTCGCACCGCGATCGGCTGGCGATCGATATCAATATCGTGGACCGGTATCAGGATGTTTATCCGACGCGGCAGCAGACGGGGACGGAGTTGTTCGAGCTGGTTCACATGGCGTCGGCCGCGTTTGCGAGAGTGGCGCTGTATTTCGAGAACAGCATTCTGAAGCCGGATTTGCCGCTGTTGAGCGCGGCGGCGGCGAACGTCACGCGGTACTCGAAGGGCAGGCAGGGGATTTCGGTGGCGGCGCCGGTTGATTTTGATCTGGTGTGGAGCGGTGGAGGCGCGATGGTGGATGGAAAGCTCTGGCCGCTCGTGACGGCGGAGTCTGTACATGTGCCGGCGGGTGAGCATCTGGTGCAGGCGGCGCCGCGGCGCGACGGGATCACGATTGCGGATCTCAATGCGACGCTGATTTCGGCATCGGCGGAAGGAAAACAGGTGACTTTCCGATATTCGAGCGGCAGCCGGGCGATTGTGAGGTTCGATCGGAGGCCGGCGGCGATGACGATGGATGGGCAGCCGTTTTCAGCGGCGTGCGTGGAAGGAAGCGATTGCAGCGTGATGCTGCCGGGCGGTGAGCACAGCGTGACGGCGCTTGGTGCAGTGTCCGGTAAGTAGCTGGAACGCGGCTGAAGTCGTGTGCCGGTTTTAGTGGGCGGGTTCTTCGGTCTCGTCTTCGCCGATTTCTTCTTCGCCGATTTCTTCTTCGCTGCCGGCGGCTTCGGCCTGTGCGGCCAGCTCTTCGTCTGACAACGGAGTTGAGGTCAGCATCTGGAGCGCCTGCTCGGCGAGGTGCGGGGGCACGAGGAGGCGGATCATGGAGGCGTCGCGATCGATTGCGGCCGGGATGTCGGCACCTTCGAGCAGCCCTTTTGCCAACTCGGCTTCGTCGACGTAGTCGTATTCGACGACGCAGACCATTTCGTCTTCGCCGTGCGGTTCATCGCTGGTGGAAGACAACTGGGCGTCCGCGTCTTCGTCTTCGGACTCGGCGCTCAGGCCGCGCTTCGAGAATTCGTCGTCGTAACAGGCGCGCGCAATCGGCGTCAGCTCGTTCGGATTGAGTTCGAGGAGCGCCTCATCGGAGAGGCTGGCGTAATAACGCCGCAGTTCATCAGCTGAGATAGCCACCAGTGACCAGTATGCACGACGGTCACTTCTTGTGGATGGTCAAATTGCCGCGATCGGTGGTGATGACGAGTTGGGGACCGTTCCCGACCTTGCCTTTGACGGTGCCGGTGCGGCCGTTGGTGTCGGTCTGGAGCGGATCGCCGTAGTCGTTTTCCACTTCACCGGCGCTGGTTTTGCCGTCGAGTTCGAACGGCGCTTTGTCGGGGAGCGTGAGGTTGATTTCGCCGCTGTGGGAGTGGATATCCATTTTCGGCAGCGGCGCTTTCGACTGGGAGATCTGGATATCGCCGTGATTGACGTTGAGCTCGAGGGAGTTCGTGACGTCCTCCACTTCAACATCGCGCGATTCCGTGCGGAAGCGGAGGGGGCCCACGGCGTTGGCGATTTTCATCTGGCCGAGATCCATGGTGATGGAGCCGGGGATCTGCTCGACGCGGAGATCGGAACGGGAGGATTCGAAGTGCATGGGCTTCGCCAGATTGCGGAATTCGAGTGTGCCCGAAAAATCGCCGCTGATGGTGACCTGGCCCGCGATGTTTTCGAGCTGGAGGTCGCCGCCGCGGCCCTGGAGATCGACGGCGCCTTTCACGCCCACGGCGCGGACGAGGCCGCCTCGCGAAGATTCCACGTGGACATCTTTGCCGATGTTGTTGAGGCGCACGTCGCCGCGGCCGTCGGTGACGGTGACGCCGCCGTCCATATCTTCGACGCTGAGATCGCCGCGCCCGCGAGCTTCGACGTTGAGGCTTTTGGGGACGACGACATCGACGTCGGTCGAAATGCTGAGCATGCCGGCATGCAGGGGATCGTTGGCGCGGACGACAAGCGAATCGCCTTCGCGGTCGACACGCACGGCGGTTTCGGAATTGGCGCGATCAGCATCGTTGCGGCTGAAGGCGCGCACGGTTTTGCGGCCGGAGACTTTCACGTCGGCCGCATCGGCGCCGTGGACGGCAATGCTGCCATCGAGATTATCGAAGATGACGCGGGTGATTCCGGCGGCGGGGCTGGAGGCATCGACGCCGTATTCGTAAGAGCTGCCGAGGATTCCCACGGTGCCCGGCGTGTTAAGGCGGCCGATGTGGATGCCGTTACGGGCCGCGCCCCAGAAGGCCATAATGACGCAGAGCACGACGGTCCAGAAGATCCAGCCGCCGCCGGATGGGGCGACGGGCGCGCCGTGGCTGAACTGGAAGAGCACTTCGGCCAGCCGGATCACGCCGAGTCCGATGAGAAGGAAGGGCCAGTAGTCGGAGAACCAGGTCCAGAGGTGAATGTCGTAGCCGAGGTTGATAAGGAGAAAGATCACGCCGATCGCGACGAGGATCAGCGGGCCGGTGATGGAGCGCGGTCTCATGAGCGTGACTCCTGTCCATCGGCAGGTCTGGCGTCGGTCGTCGGTGCGGGCGGCTGCGGCGGCTGCCAGTTCGGGCGCGGCGGCTGGTAGTGCGCGCCGGGGGGCGGATAGTAATCGGCGCGGCGACCGCGTCCGACGACGAGCTGGAGGACGCCGATGACGATCAGCAGAATCGGCCAGGTCTGACCGAAGTGGTAATCGGTGAAGCGGTCGGCGGCGAAGAGAACGCCGATCGTGATCATGATGACGGGGCCTTTGATGGCCCGGAGGAGAAGATGGCTCTGATCGTTCATCGACGCACCTCCGCGTCATTGCTGTGGTGATCGTGGCTCGGGTTCAGCCGGTTGTAGAGAAGATAGACGCCGAGCAGGATGAGGCCGACGGGCCAGTACTTCACGAATTCATCGATGCTGATGATGTCGGTGGTATCGAGCAGCAGAATGAATCCGAGGCCGATGAGCAGGATGGCGCCGACCGGGACGCGGTTGCCGCCGGCGCGGAAATCGAACTGGCCGGAGAACTCTTCCACGGTGACTCCGTAGCGGCGCTTGCGCGCGGTGTGATACGCCTCGAAGCACATGTAGAAAATCCAGGCCGCGATCATGATGCCAAGCAAGGCCGCCATGCCGCCGTTGTGGGCGTTGATGATGGCGCTGATAAGGAGGCCGAAAACCAGAGTGTGGATGAGGCCCTTGGCGTACTGCCCGTTGTAGATGGCGCCGACGCCGGGGATGAGGCCGAGGATCAGAGCGAGAATCGGGTGCACGGATTCGTCAGGCATTGGCTGCGGGGGCGCGTTGTAGGGCGACGTGTACGGCGAAGGCGGCGGAATCTGCGGCGCGGTGTAAGAGGGCGGCGGCGGGGGAGCGGTGTCCGCCATGGGGGGAGCTTCGGGCTGCGGGACGGGCGGTTGATGAAGTTCGCAGAAGATCGACCCGAGCGCGGGGCGCTGGCATTCGGGACACATCGGTTTTCCGCATTCGCGGCAGTAGGCCGTTGCGGGGGTTTCGGGATGGTTTGCGCAATTCATCTTAAAGTTCTCAATTCTATTGCTTTTTCTCAGTCGCCGGCACTGCCGGTTTTTCCGGGCCGCTGGCGCCTCCCGGCTGTCCGGCCTCCGGACCGGGCAGTTTTCTGCTGTTGGCTTTGGCGTCGGCGGCAGATTCTGCTTCGGCTTCGGCCTGCGCCGCCTGCTGGCGGTTCCAATCGTCAAGCTGCGTGCGGATCTCGTAGACGACCCGCAGGCTTTCGTAACCTTTCACGGTGCGGTCCCAGATGCGCTGGCCGCGGGTTTCGAGCGAGGACCAGATGCGGACGGGGTCGAGGTCCGCGGCGGTCATGGTGGATTTCGTACCGCCCGCGCAGCGCGTCAGCATGGTGAGAGACATGATGGTGAGCATGGCGCCCATCACGATGCGCGGCCTCAGGACGGGCGCGAAGGCGCGGTTGAGCCATCCACGGATTCCTTTGCCGCGAAGCCGCAGTTCCCAGCCGGAGTTGGTGGCGTGCAGAATTTTTCCGACGAGCGGCTGCGGGAGTTCGGGTTCGGCGGCAACATCCATGAAGGCGAGGGCGCTGCGCACATCGCGCTCCATGGCGGCACAGGCGGGACAGGAAGCCAGATGCCGCGCAAAGGCGTCCCGCTCCGCTTCCCGGCCTGGAGCGTCGAGCGCCCCATCCAGGGAATCGGCGAGCAGAACTTCGAACTCAGCGCAATTCATCATCTTGCTTCCATCCGTCTTTAAAACGCTTCCCGATACTTCTTCAGCATCCGCGCCAGCTCAGCGCGGCCGCGGTTCAGACGCGACTTGACCGTCCCTTCGGGAATTTCAAGCACGTCGGCGATTTCTTTATATTCCATATCCTGCAAATCGCGCAGGATGATTGTTTCACGCAATTCCGGCGAAAGGCGCGCGAGCGCCCCCTGCAGCATATCGCTTGCCTCGCGGCCGGCCAGTTGGGTATCGGGCCGGGCGACGGCGACCGTGCCTTGTTCCACGCGGGGCAACTGTTCCTCGATCGAATCCGTAATTCGCTGGTTGCGGGTACGGCGATAGTGATCGATCAGAAGGTTCCGGGTGAGGCGGGTGAGCCAGGTGGTGAAGCAGCCTTCGGAGGAGCGAAAACTGCCGAGTGCGCGAAAGACGCGCAGAAAAACGTCCTGTGTGAGATCCTGCGCTTCGGAGTCGCGGCCGGTGAAGCGGTAGCAGATGCCGTAGACGCGGCGGGTATGCTGGCGCACGAGGTCTTCCCATGCTTCGGCATCGCCGGCCAGGCAACGTTCAACGAGTGTGCTGTCCAGATCCTGGCTGTTTGCCACCGCTCCCGTCCATGTGGCGCCCGGCTGTATCCAACGCGGAACTGCCCAGCTCGCCGATGCCGACCCCGCCATGTTCTGCCTCCTCTTTGATTGAGTCGTAGGTCTCCCGACCCACTACCCAAATTCCCTCGCGGCCCAGGCAGCGGTGGAAAGCCGCACTGATCCGCCCTTCGAAAGAGGAAACGAGGCTCTCTCATCATAGGTTCATTATTTCGGGAAAGTCCACCGGGTGCAGAAATCGCACGGCGGCTGTGGAAAACCTGTTATCCTAATATTTTGATTAACTTATGGGTGCTTTAGACCCTGAAGCCCGGAGTAGACGCCGATGACCTGCCCGTTTTGCGGCCACATGGAAGACCGGGTTGTCGATTCCCGCGAAAGCCGGGAGGGGGATTCGATTCGCCGGCGGCGCCAGTGCACGAAGTGCGAAAAGCGATTCACGACATACGAGCGGATCGACGAAGTGCCCTACATGGTGATCAAGAAAGACGGCCGGCGGGAGAAATTCGACCGCACGAAGGTGCTGAACGGGCTGATTCGGGCCTGTGAGAAACGTCCGATCAGCATGGTGAAGCTGTCGGACCTGGTCAGCCAGGTGGAGATGCGGGTGACGGAGTCACCGGACCGCGAAATTACGACGTCGGAGATCGGCGAATTCCTGATGGAGACGCTGCGGGGGCTGGATAAAATTGCCTATGTCCGGTTCGCGTCGGTTTATCGTGACTTCCAGGATGAAAAGGCGTTCATGAACGAGCTGGAACGGCTTGTGAAGCCCCACCAGTAGTGGCGTTCCGAGTGCATGCCACTATTCGCGCCAGTGGCGTAACTGTAACTTTTATCGGGCCGCGGCATCTACTTAAATGGCGGGAACAGTAACGGGGCATTCATGTTAACATGAAAACTCGGAATTTTGCCACCGTGCGAAGACTTGGGAATTCCGTTTGCAGGCTGGTCGCACGGGGACGTTCCTGGCCGTTCAGTAGTAATAATATCAACAAAACAAAAGACATGAGTGGTTTTTCCGTAGTTTTGGCCGGTGCTCCTGCGCGGGAGGTCGTTTGCGATGGAATATGATGATCAGTTTTTACCAATAAGCCCCATCGCGATTAACTTCGACGAAGACGCCAAGTTCTTCGATGCGGAGGCGGAAGGGGATTTCCTCCAGCCCCAGCAGCAGGTTGAAGAGTCGATTTACACCGACGATCCGGTCCGCGTGTATCTGCGCGAAATGGGCGCGGTGCCGCTGCTGACGCGGGAAGGTGAAGTGGAGCTGGCCCGGCGCATGGAGCGCGGGAAGCTGCGTATGCAGAAGGCCATCAGCCGGTCAGCGCTGGTGCAGCTGGCGGTGGTGGAAGTTGCGGAAAACCTGAAGAAGACCCCCGAGGAACTGGACAACCTGGTCGACGTGGGCGGCGTGGAAATCGAAGAAGGATCGCCGGCTGACCTGAAGCGGCGGGCGGACATCCGGGAGATTTTCGCCTCGATCCAGACGTTCCACCGGAAGCAGGGGCAACTGCAGGAGAAGCTGGACGACACGCCGGCTTCGAACAAAAAAGGCCGCAAGAAGCTGCGGATGAAATTCCTGCGGGCGTACGTGGACACGTCGCTCGCGATCCGCAAGGTGCCGTGGATTTCGACGAAGTGGCGGGACCTGACGCGCGAGATCGAACACGCCGTCGACGAGATCAACCAGCTCGACCGCGAACTGAAGAAGCTCGAAGTGCGCAATGGCGCGGCGCAGCAGCCGCGTATCCGCGAGCTGAAGCGCGAGATCCGCAAGCGCGAGATCACGGCGGGCGCTTCGCTTGAAGAACTGAAGCACACGCTGACGGTGATCCGGCATGGCGAGCAGGAAGCCGAGCGCGCCAAGAAGGATCTGGTGGAAGCCAACCTTCGCCTCGTCGTTTCCGTGGCGAAGAAGTACGTGAACCGCGGGCTGCACCTGCTCGATCTGATTCAGGAAGGCAACATCGGCCTGATGCGCGCGGCGGACAAGTTCGAATATCGCCGCGGCTACAAGTTTTCGACGTACGCAACGTGGTGGATCCGGCAGGCGATCACGCGCGCCATTGCGGACCAGTCGCGCACGATCCGCATTCCCGTTCACATGAACGAGAGCATGAACAAGTTCCTGCGGGCGTCGCGCGAGCTCGAGAAGGAAATGGGCCGTACGCCGACGAACGACGAAATCAGCCGGCGCATGGACATTCCGGTCGAGAAGGTGCAGAAGCTGAAGACTATCTCGCGCGATCCGGTGTCGCTCGAAACGCCGGTGGGCCGCGATGGCGAATCCGCGCTGGGCGATCTAATTGAAGACCGCTGGGTGGGGTCGCCGGTGGATGCAGTGATCGAGACCAATGTCCGCGACGAAACGGCTGGCATTCTGAAGACGCTTTCTCCGAAGGAAGAGAAGGTGATCCGGCTGCGGTTCGGCATCGGCTGCGAGCGCGAGCATACGCTCGAAGAAATCGGCCAGGAGTTCGACGTGACGCGCGAGCGCATCCGCCAGATTGAAGCGAAGGCGCTGCGGCAGTTGCGGGCTCCGGAGCGCGCGCGGCGGCTGCGTGCGCTGCTGGCGGCGCGGTAAGAACCGTTTTTTCGCAGGTACGGCGGGCCTCTTCGGAGGCCCGTTTTTCGTTTCACGGGTGTTAATCTGAAAGTTCCCGCTATGAGCAGCTTACACGTTACTCTGCCGGACGGAAGCGTCCAGCAGGTCCCAGCCGGATCGAGCCCTCTTGATATCGCTCAGTCGATCAGCCCGCGTCTGGCTGACGCGGCGTTGGTGGCGAAGGTCGATGGCCGTCTGTATGACCTGAAGCGCCCGCTCGAGGGCGATGCGAAGGTCCAGATCCTGACCAACAAGGATGACGAGGCGCTCGAAGTGTATCGGCATTCGACCGCGCATCTTTGTGCGGCCGCGGTGCTTGAGCTGTTTCCGGAGACGAAGCTGGGGATCGGGCCGCCGATCGAAACTGGTTTTTACTACGATTTCGACCGCGCCGAGCCGTTTACGCCCGAAGATCTCGAAAAGATCGAGAAGAAGATGTGGGAGCTGCAGGCGAAGGGTCTCACGTTCGAGCGCCGGCTGACCGGCAAGGCGGAGGGAATCCAGAAGTACACGCAGATGGATGAGCCGATGAAGGTGGAGCTCATTCAGGAGAAGGCGGATGATCCGTTCACGGAATACACGCTGGGGCCGGATTTCATCGACTTCTGCCGGGGTCCGCACGTGCCGGATACGTCGAAGCTCAAGGCGTTCAAGCTGACCTCGATCGCGGGCGCGTACTGGAAGGGCGACGAAAAGAACAAGCAGCTCCAGCGCATCTACGGGACCGTCTTCTTCACGAAGAAGGACCTGGACGATTACCTCAACAAGCTCGAAGAGGCGAAGAAGCGCGACCACCGGAAGATCGGCAAGGAGCTCGATCTGTTCAGCATCCAGGAGCTGGCCGGGCCGGGGCTGATTTTCTTCCATCCGAAGGGTGGGATCATCCGCAAGCAGCTCGAAGACTGGATGCGCGATGCTTATCTGAAGCGCGGGTATTCGCTCGTCTACACGCCGCATGTGATGCGGCGCGATTTGTGGAAGACTTCGGGGCACGCCGGCTATTACTCCGAGAATATGTTCGCGCCGATGGAGCTCGACGACGCGGAGTATCAGCTCAAGCCGATGAACTGCCCGGGGCACATCCTGATTTATCGCGACGGGCAGCACAGCTACCGCGATCTGCCGGTGCGGCTGGGCGAGCTGGGAACGGTTTACCGGTATGAGCGCTCAGGCACGATGCACGGGCTGCTGCGCGTGCGCGGCTTTACGCAGGACGATGCGCACATCTTCTGCACGCCGGAACAGGTGGAAGACGAGATCGTCAACTGCCTGGAGTTTGCGATCGATACCCTGAAGACTTTCGGATTTACCGAATACAAGGCTGAGGTTTCGACATGGGATGCGGGCGCGAGCGGAAAGTATGACGGCGAACCCGCGCAGTGGGAACTGGCGGAAGGCGCGCTGCGCAAGGCGTGCGAACGGCTGAACATTCAGGCGAAAGTGGTGCCGGATGAAGCGGCGTTCTACGGTCCGAAGATCGATATGAAGCTGGTGGACGCGATCGGCCGGTTGTGGCAGCTTTCCACGGTGCAGTTCGATTTCACGCTGCCGAAGCGGTTTGGTCTCGAATACGTCGCGGAAGACGGCAGGAAGCACCGGCCGGTGATGGTGCATCGCGCGCTGTTCGGTTCGGTGGAGCGCTTCTTCGGGATTCTGGTGGAGCATTACGCGGGCGCGTTCCCGACGTGGCTGGCGCCGGTGCAGGCGGCGATTCTGCCGATCACCGACAAGCAATCGGAATACGCCGAGCATGTGGCGCATGTGCTGAAGTCAGCTGGCGTTCGGGTGCACGTCGACGGGCGGAACGAAAAGATCAATCTGAAGATCCGCGACGCGCAATTGCAGAAGGTGCCATACATGCTGGTGCTCGGCGGGCGCGAAGCCGAAGCCGGCAAGGTTGCCGTGCGGCATCGCAAACGCGGCGATCTGGGGGCGATTCCGCTCGAGGAATTCACCACGATTGTGACGGCGGAGATCGCGTCGAAATCGACCGAGTAACTACTGTTGTGCCAGCTCAAACGCGACCGAAGTTGCGTGTCCGCTGGGCCAACACTAACGGATGATCGGGGTCTCGGCCGGAGTGCCGAACGGGATGTAGAGTTCGGTGACGCCGGGCACGCTGAGAATATTGCTCCCGATGTAATTGAGGATCCAGTAGCCCGCGCGGTAAACGCCAAGCCGTGTGAGGCCGCTCGAATCCCAGGTTCCGGTGACCGGAATATCGCCCGCCTGCCCGTAGGTGTATGTCTTGTCGAGTCCGTTAAACACGTGGTCGCCGTTGTAATCGACGAGCCAGGTTCCGTTGCGGAAGACGCCGACTTTGGCGGCGCCGGAATTGTTCCAGTCGCCCACGACGGGAATATCGGTGGGCTGGCCGAATGAGAATGTGGCGTCGGGGAGTCCGGTCGAGACGCCCGATAAATGCCCGCTGAGATCGAGGATGAACGCGCCCGCGCGGAAGAGGCCGAGCTTGATTCGGCCTGAGCCGGTCCAGTCGCCGACGATGGGGATGTCGCCCGCCTGCCCGAAGGCCACCACCTGATCGCCCGCGTTCAGGATGCCGTCGCCATTGGTATCGAGAATCCAGGTTCCGTTGCGGAAGACGCCGGCGCTCTTGACGCCGGTGCCGGTCCAATCGCCGGCGACGGGGATATCGCCCGCCTGCCCGTAGGTGAAGGTTGTGACCTGGCCGCCGTATCCGGCGGTGTGAGCGGAATCCACCGTTACGGTGGGGCCGTCCGCGAGGGAGAGAGTCCAGTCAGGCGCGAATTTCGCGACGAAGGACGAGAGGACCTGGGTCGGGATGCTCGCCAGGCTTCCGCCATAGGACGGGAAATCCGGAGAGCTGGTCTGACCGGCGACGATCATGGAGGTCATCGAATCGACCGCGACGGCATTGCCGGAATCGCTGCCGGAGCCGCCGAGAAACGTGCCGAAGGTGAGCTGATTCATGCCCGCATTCATGGTGGCGGCGAACGCCTCCATGCTGCCGTACACGCCGCCGCCGGGAAGCGACTGGCCCGCGGCTTTGAGCGGCAGGTCGAGAGACAGCGTGAAGCCGGTGAAATAGAGGCGGCCGATGAAATCTTCCGAAAGCCCGTTGATCCCGTCATTCGAAGATCCGCCGTAGAACGTGGAGACCATGATGGCTCCGGTGTTGGCGTTCAGTTTGGTCAGAAAGCCGTCCGTCTGGCCGCCACCGTATGTGGATTGAAAAGCGTTGCTCGTGACGGGAAAGTTCGGGGAGCTGGTGATGCCGGCGACCACGAGGTTGCGGCTGGGGCCGATCACGAGACTGTTCGCCTGTTCGGGCAGCCCGGGCGAGCCGGAGGAGCCGCCGAGATAGGTGCTGTAGACGAGTGCCGTGGCCGTGGCGTTGAATTTGGTGACGAAGGCATCCTGGCCGCCGCCGGATTTCGCCTGCGCGGCCGAAGCCACTGGAAGGTTGGTGGAAAGAGTGCCGCCGCAGATAACGATCTGGCCGGTGGAATCGAGCTGCACCGCCGCGGCGTGGTCTGTGTTGTTCCCGCCGAAGTAGGTGAGGAACGAAAGGGCATTGCCCGCGGGCGTGAGGCGCGCGACAAACGCATCCTGGCCACCGCCGGACGAATGCTGGAACGCGCCCGTGGTTACCGGCAGATTGAATGATGTCGTGTCGCCGGTAATCACAGCCTGGTTCGATGAATCGACCGTGATCGCATTGGCGAAATCGACGCCCGTACCGCCCAGATAGGTGCTGTAGAGCAGGGCATTGCCCGTGGGATTCAGCTTCGCTACGAACGCATCGCGCGCGCCGCTGAGGCGGAACTGGAGGGGACTCGACAGGGGAAAGTTGTACGAAGAGCTCCACCCGGTAACGTAGGTGTTGTTGGCGGAATCGGTCGCGACGCCGAACGCGCGGTCATCGCCAGAGCCGCCGAGGTACGTGCAGTAGAGCAGCTGGCCGGTCGACGGGCTGAAGGCGGCGACGAAAGCGTCCACACCGCCCGCGTTCGTCTGCCGCACGCCGCCGGAGGCCGGCAGATCGACGGAATTGCTGTAGCCCGCGACGATGACGCTGAATGCGGCATTTACGGCGACGGCGGTGATATTATCCTGCGCGGTTCCACCAAAGTAGCCGCTGAACTGGATCGTCGGATCGACCACGAGCGGAAGGCCGCGGTCCCACTGCGCCTCGAAACTCACCACGCGGGGACCGGCCTTCACGAAACCGCCGGTCACCGGAATTCGCGATCCGGCCTTCTCCTCAAACAGCGCCGGCTTTTCTTCGCGGAATTCGCCGCTCCCGCTGCGAGCGATGAGACTGCCATCCGGCGCGATTTCGATATCGTGATCGAAGCGCAGCCGGATCCGCCCCGGATCGGCGCCGGGCGAGACGTTGTATTCGATCTTGAGGCCGCCGTTCTCTTCCCGGAAGACTGTCTCGACGCCCGGCCAGAGGCCCTTGTAGTGAACTTCAGCGAACATCGGGACGCTGGTTCGCCATGAGCCGGGCCCGCTGCCGCGCAGATAGTTGGCGGAAGCGCCAATCGGCCGGCTCATGGACACAACGGGATGGGAATCGGCTCCGTCGAAGTGGATTCGAGTGACCGCGCCGCGATTCCGCAGCAGCAGGCCGCCGTCTTCGAACCACACCTGCAGGCCTGGGCCTTCGCCAACCGCGCGCACACGGGCGTCCGTTTGTCCCTGATTGGCGGTGAAGAAAAACGGCATGCGCGGAGCAGCCGAAGGAGTTAATCCAGCAAAAGCGGCGGTGCTGCTGAGCCAGAGCGCCGGAGCCAGAAGCGCAAAACGGGCCATGACCTTCTATCGGCCCATTGCGCCGATTACTTTAATTCAGGGACATCCGACTTCAGTCGCGCCAGCTCAAACGCGAACTGAAGTCGCGTGTCCGCTGGCTCTAGTCGTAAAAGTTACGTTCCCAGCGATGCCTGCGGAGAACGTCGAGCAGATCGGAGGGGAGCGGTCCCTGACCGGACGCCGTGATGTTGCCGGAGACACTCGAAAGCGAACGCATGCCCGGGATCACGGTGGAAACCGAGGGTGAAGAGAGGCAGAAGCGGATGGCGACCGGCGGCAGCGCTTCGTTCGCGGTCAGTTTGAGATCGCTCAGGATGGCCGCGACGCGGTCCGCCACCTGCTGCTTCCGGTCGCCGCGGAAATAGTTGTTGCGGAAGTCGCCTTCGGGGAAGACACTGGCCGGCGTGATGCGGCCGGTGAGCGAGCCTTCATCGAACGGCACGCGCGCGATCACCCCGATGTTGTGCCTGCGGCAGGCGGGGAACAGATTCACTTCCGGGCTCTGATCGAAGATGTTGTAGATCACCTGGACGGTGTCAATCAGACCGGTCTCGATAATGCCGATCCCCGTATCCGGCTGGTGATCATTGATCGACACACCCACGGCGCGCACCTTTCCGGATTGCTTCAGGACTTCGAACGCGCGGCGCCACTCGTCGCGATCGACCCAGTCCGGATTCCAGACATGCAGCTGGAGCAGATCGATGGCTTCGAGATTGAGATTGCGCAGGCTTTCTTCGGCGCATTCGAGGATGTAGTCATAGGGGAAAACGTCCTCAATTCCGATGCCGGGCCGCGCGGGCCAGAGACGATTCTTCGGCGGAACCTTGGTGGCGACGCGGGCGCGGCCGCCGGTTTCCCGAACTACCTGGCCGACCAGACGTTCGCTGATGCCATCGCCATAGGCGAGAGCGGTATCGATGAAATCGATGCCTCCTTCGATCGCCGCGCGCAGCGCCGCGAGCGAATCTTTGGTGGAGGCGCCGATCCACTGCCTGCCGCTGATTCCCCAGGCGCCGTATCCGATCTCACTGACATCAAAGCCGGTTCTGCCAAGTTTTCGATGTATCATCCGCTTTCATTATAGGGGTGGCGCGAAACGGAATAGAATGAAATCAGAAGTTATGCGGCGCGCTTTTTGGGTGTTCTTTCTCTTGCTGCTGCCGCTCGCCGCGGCAAATGTGAAGTTATATACGACTGACGGCGATTTCCAGCTCGTTCGCGAATATCAGGTCAACGGCGACCGGGTCCGCTACTACAGCGTGGATCGAAATGACTGGGAGGAGATTCCCCTTTCGCTCGTCGATCTGAAGAAGACGCAGCAGGAGGCGACCGCAAGGCAGGCGGAAATCGACCGGCGGGCGAAAGAGTTCGATGCGGAAGATCAGGCCGCGCGCGAGGAGCGGGCAGAGCTCGCAAAGATCCCGCAGGATTCCGGCGTCTATCAGATCGAGAACGGCGTGGTGCGCACTTTTCCCGTTGCGGATATCACGGTGCACACGAACAAGGGACGGGGCATCCTGAAGGCGGTGGCGCCGATCCCGATTGTGGCAGGCAAGGCGACTGTCGAAGTGCAGGGCGAGCACTCGGCGAATGTCGTGAAGGGAGATGCGCGTCCGGAATTTTATTTCCGGCTGGATAAACAGGAGAGTTTCGGCCTTGTTCAGGTGACTTCCGGCAAGGGGGTGCGCGTCGTTGAAAGCGTGGAGATCATGCCGGTCACGAACGAAAATATGGAGAGCCGCACGCTGGTGCCGACGTTCACGAAGCAGCTGCCGGGCGACAACTTCTACAAAGTGTGGCCGCAGGACCCGCTGAAGCCGGGCGAGTACGCGTGGGTTGAATACATCGAAGGCAAGCTCGATCTGCGGGTCTGGGATTTCCGGCTCGAATAATCAGCCCGCGCGCAGGGCTGATTCGATAGCGGCATCGTCGCCGGCTTCCATGGCGGCTTCGACTTTGAGAGAAAGCTGATCGCGCCCGATGGTGGCGAGGGCGATCACCTTTTTCCCTTTTCGATAGACGACGGCGGCGTCGGATTGATCAAGGTTGCCGAGAACTTCGCAGCGATCCCACTTCGAGGCGTGGCCGACGTACGAGATAGCGACGTCGTAGTGCTGGCTCCAGAAGAACGGTGTATCGCGGAACGGGCCGCCGATGCCGAGCATCGTGCGGGCGGCGGATTGTCCCTGGCGTTGCGCGACGACCCAGTGCTCGATGCGAGTCTGATCGCCCGAGACCGGCTCCGGATACTTCGCGACGTCGCCGGCGGCGAAGATATCAGCGTCGGCGCGGAGTTCGGAATCGACGACGACGCCGTTATCGACTTTGAGTCCGGCGGCTTCGGC
>CAZPZE010000897.1:0-9993 GCA_964590625.1 uncultured Solibacteraceae bacterium | reverse complement strand
CGCATGAAATGCCTCCAGCAGCGATGCCCAGGCGAACTGATGCCCGATCTCGACGCGCCGCTCCGGCGTGATGGACCAATCCGCATTGCGGAACTCGAAGACGAGGCCGGACGGTTTATCGACGAGCTGATTGAGGAACAGCTTCACCATCTTCAGAGCTTCACCCAGCCAGTATTCCTCTGACGTATGCGCGAACACCGCAAGCAGCGCTTCGAGCAGATGCATGTAGGGATTGTGACTGCGGATGCCCGGCTGGTGCGCCAAGAATCCGCCTGTGCCCGCATCCTCGAGAAGCGGCGCGATCGCGTCATAGCGCTCGCGGAACCGGTCGATTGCGCTGCGATCGCCTGTCAGCCGGAAATACCATGCCATGAACAGCAGGAAAAAGCTGTGATCGTACACCCGATTGCCGCTATCGAGTGCCTGCAGACGAAAGCTCTTCTCCGCTGCCCGCGCGAATTCCTTCTGCTCCGGAAACGACACCGCGAGATGTGACCAGCAGTAGCCAAGACGCGACTGCACGACGCCGGTCCGCGGCCCGGGCACGGCCACTCCGCCGTTTACGCTCTCCGCGAAACCATCTTCCTCTTCAATTGCGCGCAGCCATTGGAGCGCGGTCTGTTCGAGCCAGGGTTGAGACACTACTTCGCAGCCGGATGACTGGCCGCGTAGTGTTCTTTCAGAATGTCGCGGCCGAAATCGCCGTTGAAATCGCGCCACACCGAGTGGATGTGGTTGCCGTTACTCTGCGTCTTGTCGAACTCAACGAGGAACTCGGGCGCCTGCACGCGATAGTAATTCGGCTGATCCTTCGCGGTGCCGCCGGCCCACGCAAACCAGATGCTGGTTCCCGCCTTTTTGATCTGCGCTTCACGCTGCGCGGCAATTTCATCCGGCACGTTCGAACAGTATTCGTCGAGCAGGTCCTGCAGTTTCGCGCGCTGGTCAGGCGTCATCGCCGATGCCTGGATTCCGCTCGGCTGGCCCTTCATAGCGGCTTCACGCGAATTCGTGGTGATGATGTCGGAGGGCGCTTTCGCGTCGAAGATCGCCGTTCTGCGCTGATCCGGATTCAGTGAGTTCACCACCGCGAGCGCGAGATCTTCTTCGCCCCCCAGGATGCGCAGGCCCTTGCGCGGACCGTCTTTCACTTCCGCCGGATTACTGCCGAAAAAGCTCGGTGCGTCCTGCACCTTGCCGTTCACCAGCGTATAGTTCTGGCTCACGTGGTGCCCTTCCACGCGATAGCCCCACTCGCCGGTTTCGGAAGGCTCGCCGAAGATGCTGATGTAGTAATTGTCGGGGTCGCGGCGCGGCTGCGGCTCGGTAACCAGCAGAATCTCATCGAGACTCATGATCGTGACCGCCTTGATGAACCCGCGCTGGCTCAGACCGGCGGCGATCATCGCCATCGCGAGCTGACGCTGGTAAGGCTTCATCTCATGCAGCGCGAGCCCCTTGCGCGGAACCGGCGTGTAAAACCAGTGCGAACGCTCTTCATCCTCGAATTTGAACGATACCGCCGTCTTCTGCCAGGGCTCCAGAGAATTCAGGAAGTTCTTCGCCGCCGAAGTCATGATCGCCGGGGCCTGCTGCTTCGCATACGCGCTCAGCAGTAACGCCATCGCGGCCACAATAATCGCGATGCGTACAGGAATACTTGCAGTCTTCAGGAATTTCATGAACGGCCCTCCCGGCTCTCGCAAAGATAACATGTCCGAATTACGCTTCGGACGGGCTTCACGCCTCAGCAAACACAGCGAATTCTGAAATCACCGGCGGCGCGGCTGTTTGGGTCACTCGCAGCCGCACTTTCGCGGCGCCCACCGGCGCGTCCAGCCGGATGATGCGGCGCGGCCCTACGCTCGTCGCGGTCGCCACCGGTTTCCATTCGCCGCTATCGAAGGATTCGACCGCGATTGCCTCTACCCGCTGCCCGAGCGCAATATCTTCCTTCACGCGAATCACGCTGAATTTCGCATCGTGCGGCAGATCGATCTCCGGCTCCGGCTTCGCGAGCTGCTTCGCGGAAGCCTGCGCCACCGGCTTACCGAACGTGCCCCGCAGATACTCGCCGTGCGCCTTAAGCGACGCGGTGTCCGGCGCATCGATCAATCCATCGCGGTTAGGCGGCACATTCAGCAGAAAATTCGCGCCCCGCCCCGTGGATTCGTAGTAAAGCGCCTTAAGCTGCGCCGGCGTCTTCACGCGCGCCGTTTCGCTCTCGTGCCAGAACCAGCCCCGGCGGATCGAGACGTCGCACTCCGCCGGCAGCCACTTCGTGCCGTGCTTCGTGCCGACCGGCGAGTCTTTTTCCCTTACGTCGCCGGGTGAAGCCGGACCGCCGTTCGCCCCAACCGGATCGTACGTCGCCCAACAAGGATCGCCCGCGATGCCGCGCTCATTCCCCACCCAGCGGATATCGGGCCCAACGTCGCTGAAAATCACGGCTTCCGGCTGCAGCTTGCGGATCATCTCCCAGGTCGTCGGCCAGTCATAGTAAGTGTGCTTGTCGATCGTGCGCTTTTCGCGCGCGCCGCCGTAGTATCCGTCGCCGCCGTTGGCGCCATCGTGCCAAACCTCGAAGATCGGGCCGTAGTTCGTCAGGAGCTCGGTGAGCTGGCGCCGGTAAATATCGATATACGCGGGCGTTCCGTAAGCCGCGTTGTTGCGATCCCACGGCGAAAGATAAACCCCGAATTTCAGATTGTGGCGCTTCGCCGCCGCAGCCAGATCGCGCACCACGTCGCCCTGTCCATTCCGCCAGGAGGACGCTTTCACCGATCGGCCGGTCGTTTTCGTCGGCCAAAGACAGAATCCGTCATGATGCTTCGCCGTCAGAATTACGCCCCGCATATCAGCGGCGGCGAGCGCCTCCACAATCGCATCCGGATCGAATTGGGCGGGCTGGAAGAGATTCGGATCCTCGTCGCCATAGCCCCATTCCTTGTCCGTAAACGTATTGAGAGAGAAGTGCAGGAAGGCCGTCGTCTCGAGCTTGTGCCAGGCAAGCTGGCGCTCAGAAGGCAGCGCTCCGAACGGCGCGATCTTTGCCGCAAAAGCGGGCGTGGCAGCCGCCGCGGCAGCCGCGGAGAGAAACGTACGGCGGGAGAGCATTTCGGGTCCATCATATCGAAACCGCGCCGCCACCCCCGGCGCTTTGGGGTATGATGGACGCCGTGAACAGAAGAAGTTTTCTCACGGCAACCAGCATCGCCGCGGCGGCAGCCCCCGTTCTGACGCGCGTCGCCTCGGCGAAAACGCGCGATCTCCACAAAGCCATCATGTACGAAACCGTCGGGCTCAAGGGCGCCACGGTCATGGAGAAGTTCCAGGCCGTCAAAGCTGCCGGGTTCGAGGGCATTGAGCCGATGAGCCACATGTCCCAGCAGGAAGTGCTCGACGCTTTCGGCGCCACCGGCCTCAAGCCCGCCAGTTGCTGCTGCGCCACCCACTGGAAAAAGCCGCTTTCCGATCCCGACCCCGCCGTTCGCCAGGCCGGCCTCGACGGCCTGATTCAGGCCTTGAAAGACGCGAAAGCCTACGGCGCCAGCTCCGTGCTTTTCGTGCCCGCTGTGGTCAATAAACAGGTTGCCTACGACGATGCCTACAAGCGCTCCCAGGAATACATCCGCAAGGCGCTGCCGGTTGCGAAAGACCTGGGCGTGAGGATCGCGATCGAAAACGTCTGGAATCAGTTCCTGCTGAGCCCGCTCGAAGCAGCGCGCTATATCGATGAGTTCGAAAGCCCGTCGATCGGCTGGCACTTCGATATCGGCAACGTGATCACATACGGTTGGCCCGAGCAGTGGATCAGGATTCTCAACAAGCGGATCGTCAAGCTGCACATCAAGGAGTACAGCCGCAAGATCGCGGACAGGCAGGGCCGGTCCGCCGGTTTCAGAGTCCCTTACCTCGAAGGCGACAACGACTGGCCGACCGTGATGGCGGCTCTCGACGCTGTCGGCTACACAGGCTGGGGCATCGCGGAGCAGCCCGGCGGCGATTCGCCCGAAGGCCTGAAAACGCTCGTCGAGGGCATGGATAAGATTTTCGCCAGCTAAGCGGCTATTCTTCGTCGTCGAAAGTCGGCACCTGCACCGCATCGCGCTCCTCGCGCTTGCGATCGATGACTTCGAGCCACCGGCTGATCAGTTTGTCCGGATCCCCGTCCAGATCCACGGGAAGCCGCACGTTCCCGAAGACTGCTTCCACGCCGCGGGGGGTTGGCACCAGTTCCAGGCGCTCCCCGAGCGCCTCGGCGCGCAGCACACGGTCGATCCACACGAAGTTGATCTTGGTCCGCCTGGAGAATCCGGCACGAGTGAGATCGCGCATGAACTTCGAGACCCAGGATGAGCCTTTCAGCTTCTCGGCCCAGGGCGCTGCGGCGATCGCGTCGCGCTTTTCCGCCTCGCGCCGTTTGCGATCGTCCATCCCGGAGGCCTCAGTCGACTCGAGGGCCTTCAGGTTATTTTCGAGATTATCGAGAAAGCTCATTCCTCCAGTGTCGCGCGTGCAACCCGATGGCCTCGGCGCCCAGCCGCCGCGAATTTCTGAGAAAATGGGCGCGTGTGGCGCAGTGGCATTGTCGCGCTCGTTGCAGCTGCCGCCGTTGCCCAGCAGATCGCGCCGATCGACAAGCTTCCCGGCGCCGCCCGGATCTTCGAGACAACGCAGGGCGCCGAGCCGATGCCCTGCACCGTTCAGTTCGCGAAACCTCAGCTGAATCTCGGATTTCGCTTCGAATCGAAGTACACGGTTCGTGCCTCGCTCGACGCCTACGCGGGCGCACAGCACCGGTGGCGGATCGAGTTTCGTGTGACTCCGGCCGGCCGTCAGCCGGTCTATTTCGTGGACTCGCTCGACCTCTCGCCTCCTCCTGAGCCCGGGTTCGATGCGATCGCAACCGGCGCCTTTTTTACCGGAGAAGGCGATTACGACGTGAAGTGGGCCCTTTGGGATGACCTGGGCCGCGTCTGCCGTTCGGAATCGAAGGTCGAGGCGCACCTGGGGACGCGTGAGCACGTGAAAGTCCTGATGCCGCCTGACGCAATCGGCGATTTTTCCTGGCAGCCGCCTTCGGAAGTGAGGGCTGTGGCGAAAACGCGGCGCGTGACCATCCTGATGAACGCCGCCATACCGATCGCGAAAGGCGGGCAGCAGGCAGACAACGAATGGCCCGCGCTGCTCGCGATCCTCTCGTCGCTTCTCGAGCGAATGCCCGACGCGAACGTCCGTCTGGTTCTCTTCAATCTCGATCAGCAGCGGGAACTCCTTCGCAAAGACGGCTTCACAGCGAAAGACGTGGCCGGCATCGCGCATGCGACTGATGTTCTCGCGCGATGGCAGGTGGATGCGAACGTTCTGCACGACCCTCTTGGCGGCTGGGAATTGATCCGGAATCTTGAGAACCGCGAGACCGAGGCGTCGCCACCGGCGGAGGCGATCGTCTTCCTCGGACTACCCGCAGCGACCGCACAAAAGATGCCAGATGAAATGCCTCAATCCGGATCGGCCCACGCCTCGCGGTTTTTCTATCTGTGCTATCGTCCGCCTGACGGGCTCGACACGCAACGCGCCCGAAGTGGCATGGGACCAATTCTGATCGGCGGTCGTGGAGGTGGGGGCTTGCGCGGCTCCGGAGGCGTGATTCCCAGCGTCAACCCGAGATTCGGTTATCCCGCTCCAGACCCGATCGACCAGGCCGTCCGGCGGATGGGAGGAAAGACGATCATCGTCTCCTCAGCCGACACCTTAAGCAAGGCGATTTCGGCAGTCAAAAAGTGAGCCGGATCTGATAGCATCTCTGACATGCCAATCCCCGCCATCACCCGTCGAACCGCAGTGGGCACGACGCTCGGCGCGCTCGCTGCGACGCTCTCCCGCGCCGCAGCGCGTCTGCCCGCCAATAAGAACGTGAAATGGGGTCTCGGCTCAAATCTCTGGAACTACTTCAAGCCGCGCGCCTCCTTCACCGACATTCTCGACGTCATGAAGGACACCGGCTTCATCGGCCTGCGCCTCACGCAGTTTCCACAGATTCTGCAGACGTACAACATCACCGCCGCACAGATGGCCGCCGAAGCGCAGAAGCGCGGCTGCCACATCGTCACGATTTCGTTCAGCCCGCCTTCGCACGACCCCGCGCAGCGCGCGAAGATCATCGCGGACGCGAAGGCTGCCATGAATTTCCTGAAGGAATTCGGCGCCAATCATCTCGTCGTGTTTTCACCCAACCGCCGCAACGGCGAGGCGCCCAACGCCTTCGAAACCATGTGCCAGTGCTTCAATGAAATTGGAGCCGCCGCAAACGATATGGGTTTTCGCGCCGGCCTGCACAATCACGTGGGACAGATCGTTCAGACCCCGGAAGAGATCGACCGCTGCATGGCGATGACCGACCCCAAACTGTTCGGCTTCTCGCCCGATACCGCGCATCTCCACCTCGGCGGGTCCGACGTCGTGAAGATGCTCGATAAGCACAAGAGCCGCCTCATCCTCGCCGACTACAAAGACGCCAAACGTTCGCCGAACGACAAGCCCGGCGTCTTCGATCGCGAAAGCATTTTCGATCTCGGAGATGGCGAAATCGATTTCCCCGGCTGCCATCGCGTCCTGAAATCGATCGCCTTCAACGGCTGGCTGATTGTGGATCTCGATATCGCCCGCAACGGCCCGCGCGCCAGCTACGAGCGCAGCGGTCAATACGTCGTGAACACGCTCGAACCGATTTATGTCTGAGGCTTTTGTGTCCGAAGCCACGACACTGATTTCGCGCCGCGCTCTGCTGGGCGCGGCCGCTCTTGGAACCCTCATGCCCGAAACTTCGAACGCCGCCGATTACCGCATTATTGACCCGCACGTCCACGTCTGGAAGCACGATCCCGCATTCCCCTTCGCGCCGGGCGCCAATGTTCCCGCCCGCGACGCCGCGCCCGAAACGCTGCTCGAACACATGAAGGCAAACGGCGTCTCGAAGACCGTGATCATTCAGGTGATCCACTATAAATACGACAACAGCTTTCTGCACTCCGTGCTGAAGCAATATCCGGGGATGTTCCAGGGCGTCTGCCGCGTGGACCCGCTCGATCCCGCCGCGCCCGACCACCTTTCGGAACTTACCGCCCAGGGATTTCGCGGGGTCCGAATCAGCCCCTCCGGCAATGCTTCCGGAGACTGGTTCAACGGCCCCCTGATGCCGCCGCTCTGGAAGCGCTGCGCCGATCTGAAAGTTCCCATGACCGTGCTCGCCCCCATCGGCCGGATGCCCGGCGTGGCGGCGCAGCTCGAAAAGCTGCCGGATCTCACGGTCGTCATCGATCACATGGCGGACTGCCCGGTCGACCAGCCCCAGGAGCTCGAAAAGCTGATCGCGCTCAAGCGCTACCCCAATGTTTTCGTGAAGATATCGCACACGTGGTCGCTCTCAAAGCAGCCGTATCCGTGGCTCGATGCCCAGGAACACGTGAAGCGGCTCCACGCTTCTTTCGGCCCCCAGCGGCTGATGTGGGCGACCGACTGGCCCATCATCGAAAACAGCCATGCCACCTACGATCAGGCCCTGAAAGTCGTCCGCGACGATATGAAGTTTCTGAATGACGACGATCGTAGTTGGATACTCAGCAAGACCATTGAGCGCGTCTGGCCCTTCCCATAGGCCTCGAGGGCTCAAAAATTTCCTCAAATTTTGAAATTTCCTGATCGATAAGTTTCTCAGATATGCAGTCGACAGGAACCACCGGGATACCGGCAGTAACGCAGGCGAAGCGTGAACTCGCCAAATCACCGGCCAAGCGCGTCCCGGTGCATATTTCCGGGGCCGATGTGCCCGATTTTCCGTGCGAGCTGGTTGGTGTGGAGGCGGGTACGCTGTTCATCCGCGCGGAGCGGCAGATCCCTGAGTCGTCGGGCGTCACGGTGAACCTGAACCAGGTGAAACTGTCCGGCGTCGTTGCTGAATGCCATCCGGTGGAGAACGAGTGGAAGCTGTCGATCGCGCTCTCCTCGCGGAAGCGGAGACTGGACGAGCGCATTCCAAGCGGCCAGGAAGCGGCGATCGGCGTGGTGGAGAACGGCCGGTCGAAGCTGCGGACGTGCACGATCGTCGACACCTCGGCGTTCGGACTGGGACTGCGGATGGGCTTCCCGCTGAATCCGGGTGCGCGCGTCTGCGTCGAGACCGGATCGCTGATGATTTTCGGCGAAATCCGGCACTGCAATGCGAAGCGCAACGGCGATTACATTGCCGGCATGCTGATTGTGGACGTGGTACCGGACGTGAGCCGGCAAAGTCCGTTCTCGATTATGCTGAACAACCTGCGCTGGAAGCTGGCGTCGAGCATTCGCGGGCGGGATACGCTCCCGAACCGGTAGACCGCGGGCTTAGCGGCCGAATGCGCGGCGGCGAATCAGCGGCAGGCACAGAAGCGCGCCGCCAATCAACACCCAGGTCGATGGCTCCGGAGCGGTCGCCGCATCACGGGAGCTGACCGTGATGTTGTCGAGGCCGATCGATTCATCGCTGCCACCCTGCCAGCCACTGCCCGAAGCATAAAAGCTGAATGTAGCGTTGCCGGACGCGTCGGCTGTCAGACCGGTGATGGAGATGTCGTAGATTGACGTGCCGAAGTCGCCGCTATTGCTTTGCAGAAGCGTGACGGTGGTATTAGCCGGGGGCGCCGGATTGATAGCCGACGTGCAGTCGGTACCAACCGTACAACCCGGATACTCCGGGCTTGCGACACCATAATTCCGGAACCCACCCTGAAAAATGGAGCTGGAGTTCAGATCGACGTTGAAGAGGTCGGGGGAGTATGTCCCTTGGGCCGCACCATCCCAGCTGGCGATGGCGAGGAATGTGAAATCAATATCGAGACTCTGGTTGGCCCCGAGACCAGTCAGCGTGAGAGTGGTGGGAGTATTCGGGTTGCCCCCGGAATAATTCTGCCAGAGCTGATTCCCGTCGATTGTAGAACTGCCGCCGACCGAAGAGGTTGAGGCGATCCCATTCGCACCGGTGATCTCAGAGGGAGCTCCGGATTCAAAGTCGGTGGAGAAGATGGTGTTCGCGCCGGCAGACCCGGCAACAAGAAGAGCAAAAAAGACAAGTGCGTGAAACCTGGACATATTCCTCCGATGTTTCCCTGATTCTAACTTTAGAGGACAGTCACCGGCAACGAATCGAACGTCCTAATGAGGCGTTAGCGTACCGGTCCTACAGAGATCGAATCATCAACGCGGGAAGCGAAAGGACGTTCTGTAGTAAACTGGTGTTTTGCGCCCGTAGCTCAGTTGGATAGAGCGTCTGGCTACGAACCAGAAGGTCGGAAGTTCGAATCTTTCCGGGCGCACCATCTCCCTCCCTTCACTTCAGACAGACACCGTCCAGAACCTTATCGAGGATCTGCGCGGTTGCGTCATCGACGCCGTGATACTCGGCGGTTTCCCCGACCATCCCCAGGAAGCGCCATCGGGTACCGTCTGGCGAGCGCCCTCGCGCATCGATGATCATGACCGGACCCCCGAATCCCCGAAACGGATATACGGTCTCACGATATTCGGCGGACTCCTGGACGTCCCGATCGAACGGAATCCCCACACTCCACATTGCTCCGGTTCCGTGCATGATTCCCTTAGCTTTTGAGCCACCGGTAACGTAATAAATCCTGGTGGTGTAATCCGCGCCGTGACCTTGATCGCCATAGCTGAGACCTGCGAGGCGTGGAAATCGGAAGTCAGTTACAGCATCTTCAAGTCCCACGTCATCGATATCCCGGGAGCATGCGGGCAACCTCGGTCGGTCGGCAGGCCGCAGCGTTACTCGCACCGTGTCAGCGTTCTTTGTCAGAGGCCTTTCGCTCTCAAATCCTGCTTTGCGGATGACAACGGCCGTATCGCTGGTGTCCGTCTCGAACTTGCCATCGGGGCCGGTCGCGGTTGTCTTGTATTTGCTGGAGGCAATCGTCGCTTTCTCAATCGGTTTGCCCTCAG
>CAZPZE010000896.1:0-2240 GCA_964590625.1 uncultured Solibacteraceae bacterium | reverse complement strand
CGGCGGCGAGACCGCACGCGAGAAACGCGATCGCAATCGTCTTGAACGGCATCCAATCTCCTTATTCGTGCGGTAGCGGCTGAAACAGCGCAAACACGGCGCCCTGCGGGTCCGCGAGCACCGTCATGCGACCGACCTTTTCCATTGTCATCGGGCCAAAGTAAATCTTCGCGCCGAGTTCTTTCGCTTTGCTGGTGGATGCGTCGCAATCGTCCGTCTGGAAATAGAGCAGCCAGTGCGGCGGCGTGCACGGCTGCCGATGCGCCGCGGGCGGAATGCCGCCGATGAAATCGCTGCCGTTCTGGATGTGCGCGTAATCGTTGCCGCCGCCGTCAATCTTCCAGCCGAACAGCTTCGTGTAAAACTCCGCTGCGCGCGCCGCATCCGGCGTCGAAAGATCCGCCCAGCAGAACGCGCCGTTCTCCATCTGGGTACCGATGCCCGGATGATCCTTCGATTGCCAGATGTTGAACACCGCGCCCGTGGGATCGGCAATGGCCGACATCAGCCCGTGCGTCGCCACGTCCAACGGCCCGCAGAAAACGGTGCCGCCGAGTTCCTTCGCGCGATCCGTGGAAGCGGCCGCGCTCTCCACCGTGACATACAGTTTCCAGTGCGGCGGAATGTTGTGTGCAACTTCATCCGGTTGCAGCGTGTAGCACGCCGCAGCTTTGCGGCCACCGAGGCTGAACGTGGTGTAGAAGTTTTCGGGCCCCATGGGCGTGTCCTTTGATTGCCAGCCGAAGAGCGCGGAGTAGAAGGCTTTCGCGGCGCTCTGACTGGAGGTCGCCAATTCCATCCAGCAAAATGAGCCCGGAACATGCTTCTCGACGTTCGCCATAGGGGAAGTATATACGCGCCTTTACAATTGGCTGATTTGCACCAATTCCACCACCTCCGCGCGCGGCGTGCGTGATATTTCCCCTCTGTTTTCAACGTGCGGAATGCGGTTTTTTTTGGCACCGCGTGTGCATTCAGAGGTGGCGAAAGGAATTGATTGAGGCTATGAAGCGCTTAGCTACTTTTCTCGCATCTGCAATATTGATGATCCCTGCCGTGGTGCAGGCGAAACCAGGCAAGCCGGTATCACTGCAGGAGTCTGTGCGCCATTCACTGGCGATGATGCCGCGTTACACCATATTCGACGACATCTCGTTCCACATGGATGGAACGACCGTGGTTCTTACCGGCGAAGTCGCGCAGCCGATCGTCAAGGAAGACGCTCAGGACGCCGCGCGCCACGTGGAAGGCGTCACCAACGTGGTAAACAACATCGAAGTTCTGCCGCTCTCGCCGGATGATGACCGCATTCGCCTGGCGACGTACCGCGCAATCTACGGCGAACCCACGCTGCGAGCCCGTTATGGAATCCTCGCGTTTCCTCCGATCCACATCATCGTGAAGAACGGGCATGTGAAGCTCGAAGGTTATGTCGCGAACCAGATGGACCGCAACATCGCGGGCATCCGCGCGAAGAGCGTGTTCGGCGCGTTCAGCGTGGAGAACGATCTGAAGGTTGGTTAAACAGCAAAGCAGCACTGAGAGCAGGCGGGGCCGGTCCATCCGGTCCCGCTTTTTTTATTGCCTGACATTTCTGGTAGCATGACCGAGGGGGAAAACATGCCAGACCAGAACACGCCTGATCAGAAACACGAATCGCTCGATCGCCGCAATTTCCTGCGAACCGTGACCGCGACGGGGGTCGCCGCAAGCACTGTATCGAACGCGTTTGCCGCGAAGCCGGCGGCGAAGATGAGCAGCCGCGTGATCGGCGCGAATGACCGCATCAACATCGGCGTCATTGGCTGCGGCGGGCGCGGCTCTTCGGACGCGCAGTCCTTCTCCACGTTCGGACAGAACAATCCAAACAGCTGCCAGGTGGTCGCCGTGGCGGACGTGTACGAGAAGCGCCGCCGCACGCAATCCGAAAAGCACAAGGTGAAAGGCTATCTCGACTATCGTGAGCTGCTGAATCACCCCGATCTGGACGCCGTGGTGATCGCGACGCCGGATCACTGGCACGCGAAGATGGCGCTCGATGCGATGGACGCCGGCAAGGACGTTTACCTCGAAAAGCCGATGGTCCACACGAACGAAGAAGCGCGGCTGCTCGTCGACAAGGTGAAGGAGACGAAGCGCGTCCTGCAGGTGGGCTCGCAGACGACTTCCGCCGACATCTGGTGGAAAGCGAAGAAGGCGATTGCGGACGGCATGATCGGCCAGATGATCATGAGCCAGGG
>CAZPZE010000895.1:0-4765 GCA_964590625.1 uncultured Solibacteraceae bacterium | reverse complement strand
ACCGGCGGCGCGTGGGACGAAATCGAACCACAGGTCTACGACCTGATGCTGGCTTCGCCCAGCAATCCCAAGGCGGAACCCGCCGTGCTGCGCGTGACGTTCGATCCAGAGGCGCTGTCCGAACATTCTCAGGCGCAATTGGCAAGTCTGGGGACGCCCTTGATCGATACGCTGCTGGCCGATGCGCTCCGCCGCGGGCGTCTGCTCGAGCTGTACCGCCTGGGCCTCAATTTGCAGCCGCACCAGTTGGCCTTCAAAGCCGTGCGGGCATTGAAGCTGCCCGACGACTTCCAAATACGCACACTACTCTCCGGATCTATGCATCAGGTCGATTGCGGTTGAGATGATCTTTTTCTCTGCGCAGCCGGGCTGGAGTCGTGAGCCGATGACCTGAAATGTCAGGTGGCTATAAGCATCGTCGGAGTAGATATACCCGGAATTCGCCGCGCCATTCGCCAACGTCACGATCATGGTCTTATTGGCCGGCGCTGCCGCTTTGAGCTTCAGGCCGATTTGGCTGTATACTTCCCCATTCACTGTAACGAAATTGATGTCACCGATGCGAAGAAGACCGACCTTCAAATTCACATCGGCTCCTTCTTTGTAGCCAGGAAACACATTTTCACGAGCCGGGTTTGCCGCGTCCAGTCGTTCACGCCCCGGGCAGGTGAAGCGTTCCTGGCCTCCCCAAATCGCCGCATCGGGGACAGGTGTAATGTCTTCGCGCATGACACGCACTGCGGTGGTCCCGATCATCTGGCCTAACATTACAACGTACTGACTCGTGCGTTCAATCGCTTTGTGGTAGGCGTCAAGGTTCACGGCGGGAATTGCTTTGCGATCGGATGCTGCAGCCGCCGCATTGAAGCCCTGCGCGGTGCTGTTTACCGCAGGCGGAGCCTGCACACCCACCGTCTGCGGCAGCGGACTATGCCCTTCCGTGAGGTAAGGCCTCGCCCTCAAAATGTATTGCGGTGACATCGCGAGGCGCGGATTCTGATCTCCGGACGTTCCCTGACTGAAGATCGCGACCGCCCGATTATCGAACAGCTCTTCGATATAGCGTGCCGCTTCGCCCGGGAAGTCTGCGCTGATGACGCCGCTCAGGTAAAAGTTGATCGGGTGCATTGCATAGTTCATGTACACGCCGATTGGCACGTTATCCTCACCGACAAACTCAACTACCGCCAGCGTCTTATCGCTCGAGCCCAGGGGATTTGGCTCCTGCCGCCACTCCTGTTTCGAGTTATAGAGGTCGCGGTTCACATTCAGATCAAGATTCGCCCTGCCAAAGCCAACGCGCGCCGGAGCAAGCTTCGATCGAGCTGAATCCACAGCCGACACGATCGCGTTGGTTACCGTCTGGGCATCCGGAAAACCCGCACCACCCAATCCCCCTGTGCTGGCGCTGTGAGAATGCGTGGCGGAAACGATGTAGTTTTCCGGGGGACATTTTGTAGAAGCGGAGGATTTAGCGATTGCGGCGTTGACCACATTGTCCCTGGCTCCGCCCGCGTCAAGATTGACCAGGGCGGCACAGGTGACGCCGGACTCGACAAAAATTGCCCGGACATAAAGGTGGTCTCGAATCGAATCGGTGGCGATCGGCAGCTGGTTAGCAGACGGCGTGATATCAACCTTTGCGGCGCCCGCGCGAAGTGCGGCCCCGGATGTCGTTTGTGCATTAGACGCCCGGCTTGAAACTATCAACATAGCGACGATAAGCGCCAGAGTAAGAAGAACCGCGGCGCTGAATTTTTTCATTTGAAATGTGATTTCCATATGGGCCTCTACGGATCAAGACGTTCCCAGACCTCGCGTTCGAGCGGGTGCGGATCATCGATCACCCGGCACTGAGTGTCGATTTCCATCGTTGCCCGTTTTTCAGTGGTGTACGCCGGCCATTCCGGCTGCCCTTTGGCGGCAGGCTTTCCGGTGCGCGCAAAGGTGCTCCACATTTCAGCCATGTTGTGAGCGGCCTTTTCACTTTCCGGGCCGGACACACCGCCCAAGCCTCCTCCTCCGCCGCCGCGGCCACTCGCGCCTACGGGGCCCCCAGCCCCCCCTGGACGAACGTTATAGAACTTGTAAGGGATTTCCGCCGCGTGTGGTGCGCCCTGAATATGATTTGTTCCCGGCACGAGCGCCTTCGACTCGTGCGCGAAGATGTACATGTAAGCGGGCGCTCCATGCTGCGCGTATTTTCGTTCGGCGATTGTAATCGCCCCTATGCCGATCATTCGTGCCGTCGAGATCGCGATGTAGAGATCAGTGGGCGAGGCATCAGGACGGCTCTTGCGATAGGCGGCGAGCATGGGTTCGGCAGCTTTGCCGAATTCCGTATCCGTCCGGGCTTTGAGGGAGTCGTCGGTGAGATTAAAGACCTCTGTATTCCGCTGCTGCTGAAAGAAGAATACAGTTTCATCGCGATTCGACCCGACGATCAACGGTTTATTCTTTGAGATCATCGGCGCGGCGGGATCGAAGGGGTGATTCGGCAGAATTCTGCCGTCGACCACTGGGCCGAATCCGCCCGGCCGGGTTCCACCACCCATGCCGCGACGACCACCCGTCATCGTCAACGGTCCCCCGCCCTGCGCGAGACTGCCCTGCACGCCTACAAGCTGATCGACGGGCACTTCATGCAGCTTCCGCCACTCACTCTTGTTGATGCCGAGTTTCTGCAGCAGAAGCATCGTTGTTTCGGCCGCCACGTCTTTCGGCAACATGCGGATGCCGGGGCCACTCTCAATGGAGGCTTTGTTGAAATAGGGGGCCGCTGAGGGCATCGCGTACAGGCACGAAGTTTTCGCGCCTCCGCCGCTCTCCCCGAATATCATGACGGTGTCGGGGTCGCCGCCGAAATTCGCGATATTCTCGTGGACCCACCTGAGACCATCCCGAATGTCGAGCATGCCCTGATTCCCGGAATCTGCGTACTCTTCGCCGCCCAGCTCACCGAGATAGAGATAGCCCATTAAACCCAGGCGGTGGTTGGTAGCGACAACAACAACGTCGAAGGTTTTCGCCAGATTGCCGCCATCCTGATAGGACGAACCGCCGGAACCCGTTGTGAAACCGCCACCGTGGCTATAGAACATCACAGGGCGTCTGGCGCCATCTGTGGCAGGCGTCCAGATATTCAGGAAGAGGCAATCCTCTGCGGGGGCCGGCTCGTTGCCTCGGGCGGTCCTTCCGGGTTGGGGTGAAGGAGCGCCCAGTTTGGTTGCATCGCGCACACCGGTCCAGGGTTCGGGTAGTGGCGCCGCTTTAAAGCGGCTCGCGCCGGAAACCGAGCCAGCGTAAGGGATGCCGCGGAAGATCGTCAGACCCTCTCGCCTCTCGCCCCGGACTCGCCCATACTTCGTGTCGGCCTCGGCGAACTCCTGTGGAGTACTCTGCGCAAGAGCCGATATCGAAAGCAATGAGGCTCCGGTGACGACAGCCGAATTTTGGTACAACCACTTTCGGCGAGTTATCTGGTCTGTGAATGCCTGCGGCATAGGTGTCCAGTCTCTTAATGTCTGATATGCATCGGGGCAGCTCCAGCAGGGGAAAGCCGAAGCTCGCGAGGAGACGGGGTTCTTTCCCGATGCGGACTTCACTTTACCAACGATTCAGCTTGAAACGGATCCTGATACGGCATTCGATACGGTCAGGCGTCAGCATCGCGGATCGAATCGTGCTACTTATGACCGAAAGCATCTGCTTGTCAATTTACGCAGGTCACTGCACCCGAACGATGACCCGCTGGTAGCGCGTGAGTGCCGGCATTCCGTCGTCGGTGGCTTCCAGGATTATGTGGATGGTCTGGCCCGGTTGGGCGTCGGCGGGTACCTGAAACGTGGTTGTGAGGGCCGCTGGGTTGGAGATGGTGATGTCACCGGGGTAGGTGCCGGCATCGTTGTACTGCCACCAGGTCGTCTTCACGGAATTGCGATCGGGATCGGAGACGGCTCCCTGGAGGTTTACCGTCGCGCCGGGGCGAACGGAAACGTCGAGAGGGCCTTTCACGCTCACTCTCGGGGCATGGTTCGCATCGGTGAATTTTGGCGTTACCGACCACTTCAATCGTGCTGCGAAATCATTCTGAGCCGCCGCGAAGAAGCGGGCATTGACGGCTGCGGTCTTCGGAGACATTGAAGCGCCACCCCGACCTCCTCCAAAGCCTCCGCCCCTGCCGGTTCCGCCGCGAGCCGCGGGAACTGCCGACGCGGCCGCATTCGGTTTGTTGGCGTCACTGCCGGCAGGTGCGATTCCGACGCCAACGCCGGGGTCGTCTGGCGAGGCCGGCGTGACCTGCCCACCGCGTCCGCCGCCAACTGCGCTGTTCGCCGTCCGCACGATTCCGCCCCAGCCACCCCATCCTTTATCTTCCCAGGCGCGAAGACCATTATTGAGGAGATTCATAAACGTCGGCGTGTCGCCCTCGCTGATGAATGTTCCCTTTTCCTGCGGAGCAGTCCAGACCATATAGCCCTTGTTGCGCAGCTGATCCGAGGTCAGACCGGACTCGCCGAAGTAGTCCGTCATGTCGCCCTTCGCCATCTGCTTGCCATCACCCCACACCCGATACAGTGCGCCAAGTGGACCGCGGATTAGAATGTTTTCCTGCGTCCACGCCGCGCTGATGTAAATCTGATCTTCAGGCGCGAGCCCACCGCGAATCCCGTAGCCGAAGTTGATCATAGCCAATTGCCAGTTCGTAACTTCAGGCCAGTTGGGTTTGATGTATTTCGCGTAGGTGCCGTCCTGATCTCCGAAC
>CAZPZE010000894.1:0-2860 GCA_964590625.1 uncultured Solibacteraceae bacterium | reverse complement strand
CTGCCCCGCAAGATGCAGCTGGGCGCGCTGCGCTCGGCGCTCTCGGCCAAGCTGAATGACGGCGATCTCAAGGTCGTTTCGGCGTTCCAGATTGCCAGCCCGAAGACCAAAGAATTCGTCGCCACGCTGAAGAAGCTCGATGCCACGAAGAAAGTGCTGCTGGTCGATACGGCGGAAAACCGCAACCTCGAGCTGAGCGCGCGCAATCTGCCGGGCGTCGAAGTGGTTCGCAGCCACGAAGTGCATCCCTATCATCTGCTCGGCGCCAACCGCATTCTGCTCTCGCAGGCGGCGGCATCGAAGCTGAGTGAATCGCTGGCGAAGTCGGCGCCGAAGCCGAAGGAGGCCCAATAATCATGGCGCTCTATGACGTTCTGAGGCGGCCGCTGGTCACCGAAAAAGGCATCACCAAGAAAGAGTCGGAAGCAACGCTCTCTTTCGAAGTCGCGGCCGATGCCAACAAGATCCAGATCCGCCAGGCAGTGGAAAAGCTGTTCAATGTGAGAGTAGCCGAAGTGCGCACCGCGAATTTCGAAGGCAAGCTCCGCCGCCGCGGACGCTTCGCGGGCTATCGTTCGGACTGGAAGAAGGCTTACGTCAGACTCGAACCGGGACAGAAGGTGCCCGAGTTCACGGAAATGTAGGCGGAGCGGAAAACACATGGCCATTAAAAAATTCAGCCCCACAACTCCGAGCCGGCGCTACATGACAGTGGTGTCGCGTGAAGACATCACGAGCGACAAGCCGGAAAAATCGCTGCTCGAACCCCGCCGCAAGTCCGGCGGACGCAACTCCATCGGCCGCGTGACCTCGCGCTTCATCGGCGGCGGCCACAAGCAGAACTACCGCAAGATCGATTTCAAACGTGACAAGTTCGGCGTGCCGGCGAAGGTTGCTTCGATCGAATACGATCCCAACCGCTCGGCCCGCATCGCGCTGCTGCACTATGCCGATGGCGAGAAGCGCTACATCATCGCGCCGGACGGCCTGAAGGTCGGTTCCACGATTTCGTCGGGTCCGGATGCCGACATCCTCGCGGGCAATGCCCTGCCCCTCAAGAACATTCCGGCCGGCACGGTGGTTCACAACATTGAACTGCGTCCCGGAAAGGGCGCGCAGATGGCGCGTTCCGCCGGCACGCAGGCGCAGCTGATTTCGCGCGAAGGCGCGGTCGCGCTGCTCAAGCTGCCTTCGGGCGAAGTGCGCCGCGTGTCCACGGAATGCATGGCAACAGTCGGCGTGGTCGGCAACAGCGATCACGAAAACGTGTCGCTCGGCAAAGCAGGACGGAAGCGCTGGATGGGGAAGAGCCCGCACAACCGCGGCGTTTCCATGAACCCCGTCGATCACCCGCATGGCGGCGGTGAAGGTAAAACTTCCGGCGGGCGTCACCCCGTGACTCCGTGGGGCCAGCCCACCCGCGGCTACAAGACGCGCAACAACAAGCGCACTGACAAATTCATCGTGAACCGGAGGAGCAAGTAGTCCATGGGACGCTCCGTTAAAAAAGGACCTTTCGTCGACAAGCATCTCGAAGAGAAAATCGACGCGCTCAACGCCGCGAACGACAAGAAAGTCGTCCGTTCGTGGTCGCGCCGCTCGACCATCCTTCCCGAGTTTGTGGGCCACACGGTTGCCGTACACAACGGCAAGAAATTTATCCCTGTCTATGTGACCGAAAACATGGTGGGGCATAAGCTGGGCGAATTCTCGCCGACCCGCACCTTCAAGGGCCACGCGGCCAAAGCCGCGACCGAGAAGTCGGCGAAGTCGTAGGGAGACGCCAGGAGAACGATATGGAAGTTAAAGCAGAAGCCCGGTACCTTCGCATCTCTCCCCAGAAAGCCCGCCTCGTGGTGGACCTCATCCGGGGGCGCAAGGCCAATGACGCGCTCGTCACGCTTCGTTCGGTCAACAAGCGGATTGCCCCGGCGGTGGAAAAAGTGCTGCACTCGGCGATCGCCAACGCCCAGAACCTGAATGAAGACGTCGATGTCGACGAGTTGGTGGTTTCGGCGGCTTATGTGAACGAAGGGCCGCGCCAGAAGCGTGTGCGTCCCGCTCCGATGGGCCGCGCTTACCGGTACGTCCGGCGCTCGGCGCACATCGTGGTGAAGGTGGCGGAAAAGAACGCCGGCGAGGAGAGGGCATAACGAATGGGTCAGAAAGTTCATCCTTACGGCTTCCGGCTGGGATTCAACAAGCCGTGGCGTTCGCGCTGGTTCTCGCGCGGCAATTACGCCGGCCTCCTGCAGGAAGATCAGGAACTGAAGGACAGCCTGCGCGAACAGCTCAAGTCTGCCGGCATCAGCTCGATTGAAGTCGACCGCCCCGGCAACAAACTGCGCGTCACGATCCGCACTTCGCGGCCCGGCATCATCATCGGGCGCAAGGGTGCGGAAATCGAAAAGCTGAAGCAGTCGCTCGCGAAGAAGACGAACCGCGAAATCTTCATCGATATCCAGGAAGTCCACAAGCCGGAGCTCGATGCGCAGCTCGTCTCGGAATCGATCGCGCTGCAGCTCGAAAAGCGCGTGGCATTCCGGCGCGCGATGCGCAAGGCTGTCGACTCCGCTCTGCGGTTCGGCTGCAAGGGAATCAAGGTTCGCGTGTCGGGCCGCCTGAACGGCGCCGAAATCGCCCGCAGCGAATGGTATCTGCAGGGGCAGTTGCCGCTGCACACGCTGCGCGCCGATATCGACTACGGTTTTACCGAAGCGCGCACCACTTACGGCGTGATCGGCGTGAAGACGTGGCTCTACAAGGGCGAGATTCTGCCCGGCGGCAAGCGCTCGCTCGCGCAGGAAAATGAACCGCGCCGCAACGAACGGCCGGGTGGCCGTGACCGCGATCGCCGTGG
>CAZPZE010000893.1:0-3540 GCA_964590625.1 uncultured Solibacteraceae bacterium | reverse complement strand
CTCGATCCGCGCGTTCTCTTTGAACGCCTCTTCGGTGACGGCCAGATCCTCACCCCCGAAGAACGCGCACTGCAATCGAAGGAGCGCCAGAGCATTCTCGACTTCGTCATGGCCGATACGAAGAAGCTCGAAACCACCCTCGGCCCCACGGATCGCCACAAGCTCGATGAATATCTCTCCTCCATCCGCGAAGTCGAGCGTCAGCTCGAAAAGGCGGAGAAGGACAACAAGCAGGTCGATCCCGGCATGCCCAAGCCCTACGGCGTGCCCGCTGATTTCGCCGAGCACTTCCGGCTCCTGACCGACATGATGCTGATCGCTTTCCAGAGCGATATGACCCGCGTCGTGACGTTCCTGATGACCCGCGAAGGCACCTCGCGCGCCTATCGCGAAATCGGCATCCCGGACGGCCACCATCCCTGCACGCACCACCAGGGCAAGCCCGACCTCATCGAGAAGGTTTCGAAGATCAACGAGTATCACACCACGCAGCTCGCCGGCTTCCTCGCCAAACTCAAAGCCACGAAGGAAGGCGATTCGAACCTGCTCGATAATTCGATGATCATCTACGGCGCCGGTCTTTCCGACGGCAACCGCCATCTGCACGAAGATCTGCCCACGCTGCTGATCGGCCGCGGCGGGGGCGCATTCACCCCCGGTCACCGCATCGTCTACCGCAAGGAAACCCCGATGTGCAACCTCCATCTCACCCTCATGGGTCACATGGGCGTTCCGGTCGAAAATTTCGGCGACGCTTCGGGACCGCTCGATCCCGCAAGCCTCCTGCAGGCCAGTTAAGAAGGAAGCCGTCCCGCGCGGGGCGGTGAAGAAAATCCAGGAGGGCCGCGACCGCGAGGAAGCGGCCCTTTCGAGTATCGGAATAGAGGAGCATCATGCAGGGACGCGGCTTCGTCAAGCCACCAACAGGAATCACATTCGACACTGAGTTCGGGACCTCGATCGACAGCGTCCTCACCATCGCGCTGCTTCGCGCCATGGCGTCCAAAGGCCAGTGCCGCGTCATCTCCGTCAGCGTCACCAACTCCAACCTCAAGGCGGCGCAGGCGGAAGAAGCCCTCAGCGATTTCTATCTCGGCGGCGCGCTCGGCTCGGGTACCGGCTTCGGCGGCGGCGCCGACAAGATCGGCCTCGCGACCGACGGCCGCATGAAGACCGACACCCCGATCATCAAGGCCATCCTCGATAAGAAAAACCCCGAAGGCAAACCGGCTTACCCCTACAAGATTGAAAGCTTCATCGACACCGCGGAATGCGGCGTCACCATGCGCAACATGCTGCTCGCCCAGAACGACATGAACGCCGTCATTCTGCTCGATGGGCCCGCCGGCAATCTCGTGCAGCTCATGGGTCTCTACGGCGCGAAGCCGCAGATCGCCGCTAAGGCCAAACATCTGGTCGCCGCCGTCGGCGCTTATCCCAACGGAGCCGCCGATCCCAGCATCCGCGCCGATCTCGCCGCCGCCAAAAAGCTCTTCGCCGAATGGCCCACGCCCATCATCGCCGTCGGCACGGAAGTCGGCGAAGCGATTCCCTACCCCGGCGAATCCATCGACAAAGATTACTCCTGGGCTACCGAACATCCGCTTGTCGATGCCTACAAAGCGTTCAAGCCGATGCCGTATGACGCCGTGACCCCCGGCATGGCCGCCGCGCTCTACGCCGCTAATCCCGATGACGGTTACTTCAAGCTCTCCGAGCCCGGCACCATCACAGTCATGGATGACGGCCGCACGAAATTCACCCCCGGCGCGGGTGGCAAGCACCAATATCTGATCGCCGACCCGGCCCAAAAAGACAAAATCCAGAAACTCTACGTCGAACTGGTTTCGGCGAAGCCCGTCCCCCCCGCCCCCCGCGGACGCGGCCGCTTCGGAGCAGGACGCGGTTTCTCCGGACGAGGACGCGGCGCATTCGGCGTCTCGGGCGCAGCCGGACGCGGTCCGGCCGCCATCACGCCCGCGGCCCCCGCGCCAAAAGAATAAAAATCAGAGGAACAACATGCGAGTGAAACTCGGAATATTCGTACTCACGGCAGCCACGGTCGGCCTGCTGCTGGCGGCTGAATCCACCACAAAGCCACCGGCCAAATCCAGTGCGCCCGGGGCAAAGTCCAGTGCCCCCGCGAAACCCGCGGCGCCGCACGCTGCTGTCGCATCCGCCGGCCCCACGCAGGCGGCGTTCGATAAAGCCGTGAAGCCGATCTTCGACTCCACCTGCTCCATGTGCCACGCCGGCGCCAGCGCCTCCGGCGGCCTCGACCTCTCCCTCTTCTCAACCGTCGGCTCCATGACCTCTGAGCGCGACGAGTGGGACAAGATCGTCCATCGCATGGACGCCGGCGAAATGCCGCCTCCCACCGTCATCCCTCACACCGATGAGATGAAGGCTCAGATCGCTGCCGCCGTGAAATTCGCCACCGCCGAATTCAAACGTCAGGACGCGCTCATCAAACCCGATCCCGGCCGTGTCACCGCGCGCCGTCTCAATCGCGCCGAATACACCAACACCATCCGCGATCTTCTTGCCGTCGATTTCCGTGCCGACAGAAATTTCCCCACCGATGACTCCGGCGAAGGCTTCGACAATCTTGGCGACATCCTCACCATCTCGCCGCTTCTGATGGACAAGTACATCAGCGCCGCCCGCACCATCGCCTCGCGCGCCATCGGAGCCGATCCGCTGCCGCCCAAACCGATCGAAATCGAATACAGCACCCGCCTCAAGAACATCCGCCGCCTCGATCGCAGCGATGTCGAAGCCACCCACCGCGTCGATTTCGACGCCGAATATGACATCCGCATCGGTCTCCCCGGCCAGCGCGCCGCCAACGCTCCGCCCGTGCAGCTCGGCCTCTGGATGGACGGCAAGCTCCTCAACCAGATCTCGGCCGAAACCAAGCCCTCCGGCCTGACTTACTTCAATCCGTATTCCGAAGAGCATATGCGCCTTTACCTGCCGGAAGGAGATCACGTCTTCCGCGTCGGGTTCATCAATGACGATTTCGTCAACACGCTCTCCGACAAAGACGCCTACAACGACAAAGTCAACAAGTTCATCAGTTCGATCTTCTTCGTCGGCCCTTATCCTTCCAAAGTCGAGAAGGAAAGCCGCAAGAAAATTCTCATCTGCGACCCGGCCACCGGCCCGGCCTGCGTGAATAAGATCATCTCCACGCTCGCCCGCCGCGCCTATCGCCGCCCGGTCACGCCGGCGGAAGTCGCCCAGCTCGTTCACTTCACCGAAATCGCGAAGCAGGAAGGCCGCACGCCCGAACAGGGCATCCAGCTCGCCATCCAGGCGATGCTCGTTTCGCCCCACTTCCTCTTCCACATCGAACACGATGCGAAGCCGACTGACCCGAACGCCGTTCATCGCATCTCGGACGTCGAGCTCGCCAACCGCCTCAGCTACTTCCTCTGGAGTTCCATGCCGGATGAAGAACTGCAGACCCTCGGCGAAACCGGCAAGCTCTCGCAGCCCGGCGTTCTCGATGCCCAGATCAAGCGCATGCTCGCCGAT
>CAZPZE010000892.1:0-3710 GCA_964590625.1 uncultured Solibacteraceae bacterium | reverse complement strand
CATCAGCGAAGTCGAAGTGACGCTTCTCGATATCCCGAAAGCTCTCTTCACCGGCGTCGTGTTTTTCGATTCCGATGCCCGCGCGCTCGACGCGGTCGATGCCTGGCGTCCCATCGCCGGCCTCCGCATGCTCGAATACGTCGACGCCGCATCGCTCGACGTCGTTCGTCCGCGTTTCGCCGAAATTCCTGCCCAGGCCCGCACCGCCCTCATCATCGAACAGGACATCTCAAACGTCAACGATGCCGAAGAGGCCTGGCTCGACCGCCTCGAAGCCGCGGGGGCGCTTACGGACGACTCCTGGTTCGCCGCTTCCGCGAGCGACCGCGAGCGCTTCCGCCGTTTCCGCCATGGCCTCGCCGAAGGAGTCAACGAAATCATCCGCCAGCGCGGGCTCATGAAAGCGAACTCGGATTTCGCCGTCCCGCTGGCCCGCAGCCGTGATATTCTCGATCTCTACCGCGAGACTCTGAACCGCGAGTTTCCGGGCCAATACGTCATTTTCGGGCACATTGGCGACGCGCACGTGCACATCAACGTGCTGCCGCCCAATCGGGCCGAATGGGATCGAGCCATGGCTTTGATGAAGAAGTTCGCCGCCGCTGTTGTCGAGATGGGAGGCACCGTCTCCGCTGAGCATGGCCTCGGCAAACAGAAGCGCGGCTATCTTGCGCTGCAGTTCACGCCGGAGCAGATCGAAACTATGCATTCCATCAAGCGCCGCTTTGACCCACACTGGCTCCTCGGCCGCGGCACATTGTTCGAAGTGCCGGCCACCGTCCACTAGCATGCGTCTTGAACCTGATTCTCCGTATCTCGCTGATGCGTCGAACTACCGCGGACACGCCGAAGAGCTGCTGATCCCGGAAAACGAAGCCGCCGTTGTCGACATCATGCGGCGCGCTTCGGCGGAGGGCATTCCCGTCACAATCTCCGGCGGCGGCTCCGGTCTCACCGGCGGACGCGTTCCCGATGGCGGCTGGCTGATCTCTCTGGAGAAGCTGAACAGCATCGATGTTCACGAGGGCTATGCCATCTGCGGCGCGGGCGCATCGCTCACCTCCATCCAGGCCGCCGCCGCGCCTTCGAAGCAGTTCTATCCGCCCGATCCCACTGAATACAGCGCGGCGATCGGCGGCACGGTCGCCACCAACGCCAGCGGATCGCGCAGCTTCCGGTATCGCGATACGCGCCGCCACGTTCGCGCGCTGCGTGTCGTGATGGCCAACGGCGAAGTGCTCGCGCTGCGCCGCGGCCAGAAGCCGCCATTCCCGATTCCAGCCCTTCCCGCGCCGGACGTTCGCAAGAACACCGCCGGCTATTACATGCGCGAAGGCATGGATTACATGGACCTGATCATCGGCTCCGAAGGCACGCTGGGCATTGTGACGCAGGTGGAGGTGAATCTATTGCCGCTGCCGAATCAACTCTTCACCGGCGTCATCTTCTTCGAATCGGACGATGCCGCGCTTGATGCCGTCGATGCCTGGCGTCCGGTTCCCGGCCTGCGCATGCTGGAATACATCGACGCGCCGTCGCTCGATCTCGTCCGCACCCGTTTTCCCGGTATGCCGGCCGCCGCTCGCGCGGCCATTCTGACCGAGCAGGAAGTCGCGGCGGGTGAAGATGCCGAGGAAGCGTGGGAGCGCCGTTTGAAAGCATCTTCCGCGCTGATCGAAGGCTCCTGGTTCGCCGCTTCCGCTGCGGATCGAGAGCGTTTCCGCCAGTTCCGCCACGCGCTGCCGGAAGTCGTGAATGACCTGGCCCGGCAGCGCGGACTCACCACTGTCGGGACGGATTTCTCCGTTCCCATTCCGAAGAATCGCGAGATGCTGCGCTTCTATCGCGAGATGCTGGACCGCGAGTTTCCTGGCACCTGCTGCATCTTCGGCCATATTGGCGATGCCCATGTCCACGCCAATTTTCTGCCCGCCGATCAGGAGCAGTGGGCAGCCGCGATGCGCCTGATGCACGCGTTCGCCCGCAAGTCGGTGGAACTCGGCGGCACGGTTTCCGCCGAACACGGACTCGGCAAGCGGAAGCGCGATCTGCTGAAGCTCCAGTTTTCGGACGAACAGATCGAAGCCATGAAGGACGTCAAGCGCCGTCTTGATCCGCAATGGCTGCTGGGGCGGGGAACGCTGTTTTCCTGGCCGGCGTAAGGTCGGCGCCAGCTGGGGGGCCGGCGGCGGGTCAGGGAACCCGCCCTCCATTTAGTGGGTCATCGAATAGATGACGTCGTTCACGCCGAGCCGAATTCCGAGCGCTGAATACTTCTCCGGGTAGTACGGATCGTCGGCGTACTCCCACGAGTCGCCTACGTCGTTATTGAACGTAATCGCCACCATCAGGCGATGGTTGTCATCGTAGATCCCGCGCCATTTCGGCGTTGTCCCCACCCAGCGCTCGGCCATGCGGCCGCCCAGCGCCCACTGACCCAGAATCTGGTAGCGGTCGTCCAGATCGTAGACGATGTGAAAGATCGGGTCACTGTTATCGATATCCACGACTTGCCGATCCGGAAAAATCTCCCGCATGGTCTCCATGAACCGGCCCCACTCCTGCGGACCCCAGAAATCGTCCAGCATCAGAAAACCGCCGCGCAGCAGGTATTCGCGCACTTTGGAAATCTGCTCGCCGGAGAGCTTCCAGTCGCCCATTTCACCCGCGGCGAGAAACGGCCAGTTGTAGAGATCGTCGCCATCATCCGGATTCACCGGTTGTTCGGCCGAGCGCGTATGGAGCCGGGTCAGCCGCCGCATGACGACGGCGAAATGCCGGTCGGCCCGTGGATAGTCCTGTGTCCAGCTCACGCCGCCCTGGCGCCAGTCGCGATCCGCAATCTCGGCGTATCCGCGCGAGCGCGAAAACAAACCATAAGGATGGGAAGGATACATCAGCCGTGCGAAAACGAACTCAGTCTGTTCGCGGTAATCCGGGGGGATTTCGACGTTATCGTAGGCCTCCAGGCTGCGGTAGACCCGGAAAGGCCGCGGAAGCGTGGGATCAGGCTGGAAAGGCTGATCCGGCTGGGACGACACGTAAGCTGTGCCCGCGAACGCCATCGCGGCCAGCAGCGCACCGGCCGTCACGGCGACGCCCCACTTCCTGGACAACCAACTCACCTGCCCGTGAGGATAGCACTTGAATGGCCGGAGTTTCCTGAAAAAAATAGTCAACGCATGTACATGCCGCCGTTGACGTCCAGCACATGCCCGGTGATGTAGCCGGCTTCCTCGCTGCACAGGAAGCGCACCGCCGCGGCCACATCTTCCGGTCTGCCGAAGCGCTTGAGCGGAATGGTCCCCAGCATCGTGGCTTTCAGCTCTTCTTTCAGGCCGGCCGTCATATCGGTTTCGATAAAGCCAGGCGCCACCGCGTTCACGGTGATGGTCCGCGACCCGAGCTCCTGCGCCATGGCCTTGGTGAGACCGATCACGCCCGCCTTCGACGCCACATAGTTGGCCTGCCCGATGTTGCCGGCTTCGCCCACCACGGACGAAATATTCACAATCCGCCCCCAGCGCTCTTTCAGCATTCCCGACATCACCTGCTGGATGCAGTAAAAGGTGCCGGAAAGATTCGTCTGCAGGACGGCGTCCCAGTCGGCGGGCTTCATGCGCAGCGCCAGGCCATCGCGCGTCACGGCGGCGTTGTTCACCAGAATGCCGATCGGTCCAAAATGATTCGCCGCGGCGGCGAACGCTTCC
>CAZPZE010000891.1:0-3028 GCA_964590625.1 uncultured Solibacteraceae bacterium | reverse complement strand
GTTAGCAAATATGCGCGCCCTGCGTCCCCACATAAACCGCATACAAACTCTGGCTGCTCGCCATAAACAACCGGTTCCGCTTCGTCCCGCCAAACGACACGTTCGCGCACGTCTCCGGCAAACGAATCAACCCAATCCTCTCCCCATTCGGTGCCACAATCTGCACGCCAGGCCGCGCCCCACACCAGACATTGCCATCCACGTCGACCCTCATCCCATCAGGCGCGGACTTCGTCCCCGTCCCCGGAATATCCAGTTGCACGAACTGCTTCCCATTACGCAGCGCCTTGCCGTCCAGGTCATAGACCCGCATGTTCTGCGGCGCGCCCGTATCCGCCACGTACACTTTCTTGTAATCCGGCGAGAAGCAAATCCCGTTCGGCTGCTCGGCCTCGTCATTGACCTTTTCCACTTGGCCGGTCTTCGGATCCACGCGATACACCGCCGTCTTCAGTTCCGAAGTCGCCTTGAACGCTTCGTAGTTTCCCTGAATTCCATACGTCGGATCGGTAAACCAGATCGATCCGTCCGGATGCACCACAATATCGTTCGGCGAGTTGAAAGGCTTCCCCTGGAACTTATCCGCGATCACCGTCGTCGTCCCGTTGTACTCGTAACGCACCACACGCCTGCCTGCGTGCTCGCACGAAAGCTGCCGCCCTTCGAAATCGAACGTATTTCCATTGCTGTAATTCGATGGGTTCCGGAATACCGACACCTTGCCGTCCTCCTCCGTCCACCGCATCTGCCGGTTGTTCGGAATGTCGCTCCACACCAGATATCGCCCCACGCCATTCCACGCCGGACCCTCCGACCAGAACGTCCCCGTATACAACCGCTGCATCGGTGTATTGCCGATGATGTACTTATCGAATCGCGGATCGAGCGAGAGCACATCCGGATCCGGATACTGCAGAGGCGTATTTCCAGACCAGTCCCTCGGCGCCGGAACCGGATTCACCTTCTGCGCCATTAACGCCGGCGCGAGCGCCGCTCCTCCCAGTGCCGCAATCAGGAAATTCCGGCGGCCTTTGTCAAAGTCCGTGCGCTGTGTGGTTTTCGACATACCAGATATGTATATCGCACCCGACGCCGCCGCGCGCGGCCACCTCTCCATCGCGTGATAGCCTAACGAAAGGTCTCGCCATGTCAGCCCAGATTCTGGTGCAGGGCCGCCTCGTGGGAGTGGAAGATTTTCTGCTCGCGCCGCCGGCCGATCGCGACAATCGTGCGTTCGAAGCACGCCTCACCTGGCTCGCTCAGCTCGGTGAAACGCTGCCGCGCGCCCTTTTGACCCAGCTGCAATTGCCGCTGTTGCTGCTCGGATCTTCCGGCGGAGGCCAGTTTCTCACCATACTGCCCGATCAGGATCGCGCCACCCAGGCCGGCGAATTCCTCACGAGCGCGAACGCCGTTCTCCACCAGGCCACCGGCGGAAAAGTGCGCGTCGCCTGGAGCGCCACCGAAAATCTCGGCGACTGGACCATCGTCCGCAAGCGCCTCAACGAAGGCATGCGCGGCAACCTGCGTCCGGACGCCACGGCCGAAACTTTCTTCGATCCATTCTCTGCCTCCGACGCCGCGAGCGACGCCATCCCGCGGAATCTGCGCGACGCCGCCGCCATCGCGTTCAGTTTCGATTTCCCTGCCCTCATCGCGCCCGTCACCGCCGAAACCGATCCCGGCATTCCGCGCTGGGATCTCTCCGGCCACGCCTCCACCAACAGCATTTCGATGGCGCGCCACGCCGCCCGCAACGGCGACGTCCCCGCTACGCCGAAAGAACTCGCGCTTCGTTCGAACGGCGCGAAGCTCTGGGGCGTCCTCCGCGGGGAGATTGACGATTTCTCCACCCGCATCCGCCGCGCCACCAGCGTCGAAGAGCACGTCAGCCTCTCGATGACGTACCAGCAATTCCTCGCCGGCGAGATTGAACTGCTCTGCTCGCAGGGCGATTACTTCCGCCGCGTCACCGTGCTTGAAGCCGGCAACGCGGATTTCGCGCTCTTCGGTTCCTGGGACGCCCTCACCGGATTCGCCCGCGAACTCGAACGCGTCTTCGCCCGCTTCGCTGATGAAAACCTGAAAGACCTCCCCGGCGCCGAAGCCAAGACGATGACGATGGCCCTCACACTCGCCGAACCGGCCACGCCCCTCGCGCGTGTTTGGGAATCGAGCGCCCGCGATCTCGCCGTCGCCAAATCGAGCGATAAGGATTGCTTCTACATCCTCGATCACGTTCTCGAATGGAAGCAGTGGAAAGACGCCTCGGAACTCAAGGACGCGCTCGTCCAGCTCAACGAAGAATTCCGCGGCGGAAGCCGCTTCCTCGCGCAGCTTCGCAATCTCTATCGCAAAGTCGAATCGAACGATCCGGATACAACCGGCGACGAGCGTCTGATGGCCCGCGCCGCGCGTTTCCAGCGCCGCTTCTCCGGCGTCGCCAGCCGCCGCGAACGCGAATTCCACAAGCTGCGCGCCAACCTGATGAAGGAAATGACCGGCCGCCGCTCGCGCGGCAAACTAAGATTGAAACCGGAAGGCCTGGTCGCCCTCGAATGGGCGCGCCTTCTCGAAGACTAACGGAGCAAATTTATGGCAGACGAAGAGTCCACCAAACCGTCCGTATCCGATCTCGCTGCGCAGCTCGCGGCCCAGATGGGGAACAAGCCCCTGGCGCCCGCCGCGGGTTCCGTGCCGCAGTCCGGACAGCCCGAGCGCGAACAGCGTCCTCCGCGCGAAAATCGGCCGCCGCGTGAAGGCCGTCCTCCACGCGAAGGACGTCCCGAAGGCGGCCGTCCGCAGGGTGAACGCGGCGGGAGGCCCGAAGGCAGACCGCAGGGCGAACGCGGCCCGCGTCCCGAAGGACGTCCCGGCGGCGATCGCGGCCCGCGCCCCGGCGGCGGACGCGACTTCCAGCAGGACATCGATCTCGACAAGCTGATCAACGACAGCCTCTACCTCGATAACCAGGCGCACGCCGTCGTCGTCCGCATCCGCGACATGGATTCCGGCACGCGCAGCACCC
>CAZPZE010000890.1:0-1957 GCA_964590625.1 uncultured Solibacteraceae bacterium | reverse complement strand
TACCAGATGGCATCGCTGCCGATCGATCAGGACGGCGAAAACCTGGGGACGATTTCGGTTGGAGAAGTTTTCGATTTTTCGCAGTTCCGCACGCCGACAGTGCTGCTGCGCAATGGGCAAATTGTCGAATCCCGGGTTGATGGCGCGGCGCAGCCGGAGATAGAAGCGGCGATGCGCGGCTGCCCCGGGATGGCGGAGTGCGACATACAGTTGCGCGGCGTCCACTACATCTCGCTGCCGATGCAGAATATTTCACTCGGCGATGGATACGTATTGCGAAGCCTGCAGGATCTGGATTCAGCCGTCGCGCCTGTGCAGATGATGCTGCGAAGCGTCTTTCTCGGCGTGGCGCTGATCGCGGTGCTGGTGGCGATGATTGTGGGCGCCGTATCGGCGGGATCGATTGTGCGGCCGCTGGCGACCGTAGTGAGGCATCTTCAGGCAGCCGAGAGAACCGGCGATCTGACCGAGTTTCGCGCCGGCGATTCCGGCGTGACGGAAGTCCGGCGGCTGATCGAGAGCTTTAACCGCGCCGCGGCGGCGGTACGCGAGGGACGCGAGAACCTCACGCTGGCGTATGTGGAATTCGTGCAATCGCTCGCGAGTGCGCTCGATGCGCGCGATCCGTATACGGCGGGGCATAGCCGGCGCGTGAGCGAGATGTCGAGCGCGGCGGCGCGCGAGATGGGACTGCCGGCGGAGGTGGTGGAGCGGATTCGTGTGGGCGCGCTGCTGCACGATATCGGTAAGATCGGCGTGCCGGATGACGTGCTGCGCAAGCCCGGCCGGCTGACGCCGCAGGAGTTCGAGCTCGTGCAGGAGCATCCGATTGTTGGGCGGCGGATTCTGGAGGGCGTGAACGGATTCAGTCCGTATCTGGCCGCGGTGGAACTGCACCACGAAAACTGGGATGGCACGGGATATCCGCACGGCCAGGCAGGCCTCGAAACGCCCGTGGATGCGCGCATCATTCATGTGGCGGATGCATATGATGCGATGACGACCGATCGTCCGTACCGGCGCGGGATGAGCCACGAGGAAGCGATCGCGCGGATTCGGGACGGGGCCGGGACGCAGTTCGATCCGGAAGTGGTGCGGCGGTTCGCGGCGGTCGAGATCGAGCCGCGGGAAGTGGTGACGGAGGCGCACGCATGAGTGCGGCGTTCCGGATTGCCGCAGTGGCGGGCGCGGCCGTTCTATCGCTGTACGCGCAGCAGTACGAATCCGAGAGCGGTTTCGGGCTGCGCGGCACGCTCAGCGCGATGGGGGCCGGCTCGACGGAGTTCCAGCAGGCGCCGCGGAGCACTTCGGATTCGCTGGTGGATGGCGGCGTGCGGCTGATGCTGTATCCGACGTGGAAGCTGAGCAGCCACTGGATGTTCTACGGCGCATATCAGGTGGTGTCGCATCCGTACTACTATTCGCAGTTCGAGATGCAGGGGCACGGGCTGCGCGGCAATGTGGTGCAGGGGTTTCTGAGTTATTCGCAGGTTTGGAAGGATGCCTCGGTGCAGGTGAAAGTGGGCGAGTTGTCGTCGGCCTTCGGATCGTTCGGGCTGCGGTATGACGATCTCGACAATGCGTTGATTGATGTGCCGGTGCAGTACGGCTACTATGGAGCGCTCGCGACGCTGAACGCGCTGGCAGGCGCGGAGATCGACACGACGTGGAAGAAGCTCGACGACCGCGTGCAGTTTACGAATTCGTCGCCGGCGAATCCGCGGAGTATTTTTGCGTCGGAGCAGTATGGGAACTGGGCGGGCGGCGGCGGCATCACGATCCGGCAGGGGCTGCGGGTTGGCGTGTCCGGATATCGCGGACCGTATGTGGACCGGACGTATCCGTTCTACAAACCGAAGGATGGCAGGCCGAGAAGTATGCCGGGCAGCGGCGTGGGCGCCGATGCGGAGTGGGGGGTGGGGCACTGGAACGTACGGGGCGAGATCCAGCGGTTCGT
>CAZPZE010000889.1:0-6591 GCA_964590625.1 uncultured Solibacteraceae bacterium | reverse complement strand
GGAAGCAGTTCGGGCGGCCGATTTCGGAATTCCAGGCGATTCAGCACAAGCTCGTCGATATGGCGACGCGGCTCGATGCGTCGCGGCTACTGACGTATCGCGCGGCGACGAGGCTCGATCAGAAAAAACGCGTGACGCGTGAATCCGCGATGGCGAAGCTGTTCGCGTCGGAGAGCGCGGTGTGGATTGCCAACGAGGCAGTGCAGATCCACGGCGGCTATGGATTCATCAAGGACTATCCAGTGGAGAAGTTCTACCGCGACGTGAAGCTGTGCACGATCGGCGAGGGGACGAGCGAGATCCAGCGGCTGGTGATCGCGCGGCAGTTGCTGAAGGACTGATGGTGAGCGCGGTGAATGAGGCCGGGCCGGGGGGCCCGGCGCGGATCAGGGGATCCGTCCTCCAACTGGCGAAGCTGGCGACGGCGGTGGAGAATGGCGCGCCGCTGCCAGCGGATTGGCCGGCGGGTGAAGGGCTCATCGTCGGCATTACCGGGCCTGCCGGCGCGGGGAAGAGTTCGCTCGCGAGCGCACTGGTGACGGAGATCCGCAAGCGAGGGAAAACGGTTGCCGTCGTTGCGGTGGATCCTTCGAGCCGCGCGACCGGCGGGGCGATTCTGGGAGACCGGATTCGCATGCAGGCGCATCATGGCGATCCCGGAGTGTTCGTGCGGTCGATGGCAACGCGCGGGGCGCAGGGTGGGCTCGCGCGAACCAGCCTTCCGCTGGCACGGCTGTTTCGCGGGGCCGGGTTCGATTTTGTTCTGCTCGAAACCGTGGGGGCGGGGCAGGATGAAATCGAGATTGCGGCTTCGGCCGATGTGACGCTCGTCGTGCTGATGCCCGGAATGGGCGACGACGTTCAGGCGATCAAGGCGGGGATGATGGAGATCGCCGACATCTTCGTGATTAACAAGGCTGATCGGCCTGGTGTGGAACAGACGGCGGCGGATCTGGAGGAGATGCTTCCGCCGGTCTTTCGGACCGTGGCGATCGATGGAACCGGCGTCGCGGAACTGCTCGACGCGATTGCGGCGTGGAAACAGAGGCCGGCGATCGTGCCTGATCCACAGTGGATGGTGGATCATATCGGGGTTGCGGTCGAGAGCCTGGCAGAGTCGCTGCCGTTCTACACCGGGCAGCTTCGGATGCGGCTGCTGGGGGAAGAGACGGTTGAGACGGAAAAGGTGCGCGTCGCGATGCTCGATGCGGGGCAATCCCGGATTGAACTGCTGGAGCCGATGAATCCCGAGAGCACGATCGCAAAGTTTCTCGCGAAGCGCGGGCCGGGTCTGCATCACGTTGCGATGCGGACGGCGGACCTTCCGTCTGCGGTGGAACGGCTGCGCGCGGCAGGCGCGAAGTTGCTGAATGAGCCGCGCCGCGGGGCGGGCGGACACCTCTACATTTTCGTCCATCCGGGCAGCGCCGGTGGCGTACTATGGGAGATTATTCAGGAGTCCTAAGGAGCGAATTTGCCTAAGATTGGCGTCATTGGCGGCAGCGGTCTGTATTCGATGCCGGGTTTCACGGATCAGAAGGAAGTGACGGTCGATACACCGTTCGGAAAGCCGTCAGACAGTTACATCGTCGGGCAACTGGAAGGGAAGGAAGTGGCATTTCTCGCGCGGCACGGGCGCGGGCATCGAATCTCGCCTTCGGAACTGAATTTCCGCGCGAATATTTTCGGGATGAAGAAGCTCGGCGTGGAGCGTATTGTGTCGCTCAGCGCGGTGGGATCGCTGAAGGAAGAACACAAGCCGCTCGATTTCGTGATTCCCGATCAGTTTGTGGACCGCACGCACGGGCGCATCTCGACGTTCTTCGGCGAAGGACTGGTGGCGCATGTGAGCTTTGCGGATCCGGTGTGTCCGCAACTGGCGAAGACGGTGGACAGCGCCTGCCGCGCGGCCGCGGTGAACGTGAAGAACGGCGGCACGTATCTCTGCATGGAAGGGCCGATGTTTTCGACGAAGGCGGAGTCGAATCTCTACCGGTCGTGGGGCATGGACGTCATCGGGATGACGAACCTGCAGGAAGCGAAGCTGGCGCGCGAAGCGGAGATCTGTTATGTGACGGTCGCGATGGTGACCGATTACGACTGCTGGCATCCGCATCACGATGCGGTGCAGGTGACGGACATTATCCGCGTGCTGACGCAGAACGCGGAGAACGCGTGCAAGGTGGTGGCGGAGGCGGTGCGGGCGATGCCGGCGGATCGCTCGTGCAAATGCGGGTCGTCACTCGCGCATGCGCTGATCACGGATAAGAAGCTGGTGCCGGCCGAGACCGTGAAGAAACTGGAGCCGATTGTCGGCAAGTACTTCGTGTAAAGAACGGGCGGCGGCACTGCTGGCGGCGGCGCGGAGGGGTGATTTGCCGCCGGCGGATGAAATCCGTGATTTGGGAGAGAACTGCCCGGGCGAATTCTTTCGCGATGTGATCGAGCCGCTGGGCGATTCATTCGACCCCGCGCAGGCTGCGGCCTATGAGCGCATCATGCGGGTGTGGATTCCGCCGCGGGCTTCGGTCACGCCTTCGATTCCCGGCAAGGTCGATACGGTTTACGTGCTCTCGCGCGTGACGCTGGGCGCAGATATCAAGATCGTCAGTCCGATTCTGGACGCGATGAAACGGCGGTTTCCGGCGGCTCGGATTGTGTTCGTGGCGAACCGGAAATCGGGGGAGTTGTTCGCAGCGGATTCGCGGGTGGAGCACTTGCCTGCGGATTATCCGAGGTCGGGGCCGGTGAGCGCGCGCATCGAGTGGGCGCGGGAGCTGGCATTGGAGCTGGCTGGCGGCGATGCGATCGTGGTCGATCCGGATTCGCGAATCACGCAATTGGGGCTGGTTCCGATTGCGCCGCCGGGTCGGACGTTCCATTTTTCGAGCCGAAATGTGGGCCGTGAAACAGAAAATCTTTCGGATCTGGTGTGGTCGTGGTTACGCGAAGCGTTTGGCGTCGATGGGGCATCGTATATAGCAACGAGGCAGGAAGAGGCCGCGGGGGCGAGGCCGCTGGCGGCGGTGAGCCTGGGGGTTGGAGACAACGAGTCGAAGCGCGTCGGCGGGGATTTTGAAGCGCGCCTGATCGGCGAACTTGGCACGCGCTATGGAACGGTTTGGGTGGATCGAGGCGCGGGCGGTGAGGAAGCGCGGCGGGTGACGGCGGCGGTGGAGGCGTCCGGGGCGGCGGAGAAGGTCCGGTTCTGGGAGGGGGGCTTTGCGGGATTTGCGTCGATCATTTCGCAGAGCGATCTTTACGTTGGATATGATTCCGCCGGTCAGCATGCGGCGGCGGCGGCGGGGATTCCGTTAATCACGATATTCGCGGGAGCGCCGTCGGAGCGGTTCCGGAACCGCTGGGCGGCGTCGGGTAACGGCCGTACTATTCAGATTGTGGCCGAGGGGAAGACGCCTGCTGAAATTTTGGAGAGTTTTGTAACACAATTCCAGAAGACGGGCTAGAATAGGGGAAAAAGACGGGCAGTATGCATTTAGAGATACAACATCGCGACCGAGAGGGGATTACGCTGCTCGACCTGAAGGGGCGCCTGGTGGCCGGCGACGAAGCCGGCGCGTTCCGTGATTCGATTGAGCAACTGGCGAAGGCGGGACCGCCGAAGATCATCCTCAATATGCGCGAGGTGGATTTTATTGACAGCCTCGGTCTGGGCACGATGGTCATGTGCTGCACGCGGCTGAAGAAGTCGGGCGGTGTGGCGAAGCTGAGCCAGTTAAATCGGCGGAATCTGGAATTGCTGCTGCTGACGAAGATCGATACGATTTTCGAGGTATTTGACGATGAGACCGAGGCGGTGAATAGTTTCTTCCCGGACCGGGCGATTCGGCGCTTCGATATTTTGGATTTTGTGCAGCAGATGGAACGGGAGTAGACGGTTGCGCCTGGCAGAAGCCAGGCGGCCGGGCCGCGAAGCCCGGCCCCGCGGATTCGATAACTAGCTGATTAGTTTGCCCTGGCGGAGATAGGCCGGGACGTCCAGTTCATCCTCAAATGTGTGGCTGGCGCCTGCCATGACGGGTTCGGGTTCGGCGGCCGGCGGAGCGGGTGGCGGAGGCGGAGCAATTGCTGCCGCGGCGGCCGCTTCGCGCGGAGCGAAGAAGTCTTCGGCAGGGACGGCTTCGATCGCGGGCTCGCGCGCGGGCGGCGGCGGAGGCGGGAAGCCGGTAGCGATCACGGTCACGCGGACTTCGTCGCCCAGGCCAGCCTTTTCGATCACGCCGAAGCTGACGTGGGTGTCATCCGAACCGCACGCTTCGCGAATCAGCGAGCACGCTTCATTCATTTCATGCAGGCCGATTTCGCGCGAGGCCGTGATGTTGAGCAGCACCTGACGCGCGCCGCGGATCTTCGTGTCTTCGAGCAGCGGCGAATTGATGGCTTTGCGCGCGGCATCGATCGCGGCTTCGTCGCCGGTGGCTGAGGCGTTGCCGATCAGGGCGTGGCCCATGCCGAGGATGGCGGCGCGGATATCGGAGAAATCAAGATTGATCAGGCCCGGCGTGAGGATGATTTCGCTGATGCCTTCGACGGCCTGGCGGAGGACTTCGTCGGCAAGTTTGAAGGCCTGCTTCATGCCGGTGCCGCGGGGGGCGATGCTCAGCAGGCGCTCGTTATGGATGGTGGTGAGGATGTCGACGGACTCGGCAAGATCGTTGACGCTCGACTCAGCCTGGCGCATGCGCTTCGCGCCTTCGAAGCCGAACGGCTTCGTGACGATGGCGATAGTGAGGGCGTCGAGCGATTTCGCAAGCGACGCGACGACCGGGGCCGCGCCGGCGCCTGTGCCGCCGCCGAGACCGGCGGTAATGAAGACGAGGTCAGCGCCCTCGAGAATGCCGAGAATGCGCTCGGTGTCTTCGAGAGCCGAACGGCGTCCGACTTCGGGGTCGGAGCCCGCGCCGAGTCCGTGGGTGATCTTGGCGCCGATCTGAATCTTGTTCGGAACGCTCGAGGATTCGAGGGCCTGAGTATCCGTGTTCATCACGTAGAACTCAACGCCTTCGAGTCCAGCTTCAAACATGCGGCCGACCGCGTTCGAGCCGCCTCCTCCCACGCCGATGACCTTGATGCGCGCGCCGCGCCGGGTCTCATCCTGAATTTCGAATTTGAAGTCCATTTGGTCCGCCTCTCCTGTCTGAAAATCCGTCTATCTGAAAATTTTGCCGAGCAATCCTGACTGCCGCCGTTCGAGATCCACCTGACTGCGGAGCCGAGCCGCATACATGGAGAGTCCGGCTGCGGTGGTCCAGGCCGGGTCCTTGAGTTCGACCGGAAGGTCGCGATATCCCTGAGTGAGGCCGATGCGCGCGGGGCGATCGAGCTCGCGCTCGGCGACGTCGCAGATGCCGGGGAGCAGCGCGCCCGCGCCGGTGATCACGATGCCGTTGGCCAGCGCGGGGTAAAGTCCGGCTGCGGTCAGCTCTTCCTTCACCATGCCGAAGAGTTCCTGCGCTCGCGATTCCAGAATGCGGTTGACGAGGAGGCGCGGCACTTCGCGGGATTCGCGGCCGGTGTCATCGCGGAAGGGCAGTTCGACCACGCTGTTCTCCGCGGTGCCTGCGGCGATGGCGCTGCCGAATTCCTCTTTGACCAGGGCGCCGTCTTCGAGCGGAACGTGGAGCGCGAAAGCGATATCGCGCGAGAAGTGATCGCCGCAGATCCGGATGGTGGCGGCGAGTTGCACGGAATCGCCGAAGTAGCAGACCATCTCGGTGGAGTGCGCGCCGATATCGACCACGACGATGCCGCCGACGCGTTCTTCCGGCAGCACGCTCGCATAGCAGGAGGCGATTGGCTCGTAGACCGTTTCATCGACGGCGAGATGAGCGAGGTTGACGGCGCCGGTAACGGTGTTGTGCTCGTGGGCGGACATCGTGACCAGATGGGCGTTGGCGACGAGGCGCGTGGCCATCATCTGGCGCGGGTCTTCGCAGTCTTCGTTGTCATCGACGACGAAGGCCTGGGGGAGCACGTGCAGGAGCATGCGGTCTTCCTGCAACTGGACTTTCATGGCGCGTTCCATGGCGCGGTTGACATCGCGCTGTTCGATTTCGCGGGGGCGGGTGAGATCGACGCGGCCTTTGTTGCTCGCGCCGCGCACAGAAAGGCCGCCGACGCCGGTGACCGCGGTTTCGACGTGCACGCCTGCCATGGCTTCGGCCTGCTCGACGGCGGCGAGGATGCAGCGGGAGGCAGCCTGCTGATCGACGATGCGGCTCTTGGCCCATCCGGTGGAAGGCGCGCAGCCGCAGCCGAGGAACTTCAGGCGGTTCTCCGCGACGAGTCCGATGATGACCCTTGTGTAGCTGCTGCCCGCGTCAATGCCGGTTGCGAGTATGGGTTTGGGTGTCATGCAGTGTCCTTAGCGCACCAGAATCCGGTCATCCAGCCGCAGATCGAAGATGGACGCCTGAGGCGAGTCTTCGTGGATTTGGCGGTAGTGACTGACGAAGTTCGAATAGCGGGAGCGGTAGTGCTGATCGCCCAGCCATAGTTCGACGGCGTTGCCGTCCACGGTGGTGATGACGCGCAGGTCTTCGAGTGTGGCGGCGTTGATTTCGGAAATGT
>CAZPZE010000888.1:0-1802 GCA_964590625.1 uncultured Solibacteraceae bacterium | reverse complement strand
TTCGGATAAGTCGCCTGCGCGTGGTTCACCATTTCGCGCCAGGGCTGGCGTTCAATCGAAATCATCAGTCGTTCTCGTCCCAGAAATGTTCGCTCAGATACTTGTCGGCGCCATCGCAGAGGATGGTGACGATCACCGCGCGTTTGCCGGCTTCGTGCAGTTCCTTCGCGAGTTGCAGGGAGGCCTGCACGTTGCCGCCGGCGGAGATGCCCACCAGCATACCTTCTTCGCGCGCCATGCGGCGCACCATCTTATAGGCGTCTTCGGTTTCGATTTCGATGTTGCGGTCGGCCAGAGTCGGGTCGTAAATGCGCGGCACGATCGCGGTCGCCATGTGCTTGGTGCCTTCGATGCCATGGAAACCGGTGGAAGGCTGCGCGGAAATGCACTGGACGCCGGGAATATCGCGCTTCAGCCGGCGGCTGTTGCCGACGAAAGTGCCGCTGGTGCCGAGCAGCGCCACGAAATGCGTCACGCGGCCTTCGGTCTGTTCGATGATTTCGGGGCCGGTGGTGTTGAAGTGCGCCTGCCAGTTGGCGTCGTTACCGTATTGATCGGGGTAGAAGTAGCGGTCGGGATCCTGCGCGTAAATTTCGCGGACTTTGCGGATCGCGCCGTCGGAGCCTTCGCCTGGATCCGTGAGGACCAGTTCCGCGCCGTAGGCTTTCAGAATGCGCTTGCGTTCGGGCGAAGCGTTCTGCGGGAGGCAGAGCTTCACTTTGAAGCCGCGGACGGCGCCGATCATCGCGTACGCAATGCCGGTGTTCCCGCTGGTGGAATCGATTAAGATCTTGCCGGGAGTGAGGAGGCCGGCCTTCTCGCCCTCGCGAATCATGTTGAGGGCGGCGCGGTCTTTCACCGATCCGCCGGGGTTGAAGTACTCGGCCTTGCCGTAGATTTCAATGCCGGGAAACTGCCGGCCGATCTTCGCCAGGCGAAGCAGCGGCGTGTTGCCGATGTTACCGATAACGTCGTGCGCTTTGGGAGGCGCGATGGCGCTGGGAGTCATTGAAGCCGGGGAGTCCGGCGAATCCGGACAATCTCCATCTTACAATTGGTGATTCTTTTGGGGGGCGTTTAGATTCAGCGTTTATGAAGAGACGGCTGTTGATTCGTCCGGGGGCGATCGGGGATTTCATTTTGAGCCTGCCCGCGCTGGAGGCCTTGGCAGCGCAGGCCGGCGCGGCGGAAATCTGGTGTGCGGAACAAAACGTTCCATTGGTTCGGTTTGCGGGCCAGGTGAGATCCATTGGATCGAGCGGGCTGGACCGGTTGGGAGTGATGCATGCGGATGATGTGGTGGAACGATTGCGTGAGTTTGATGACGTTGTGTCGTGGTACGGGGAGAATCGGCCCGAGTTTCGGTCGCTGGTCGCGGAGTGGGGGCTGCCATTCCGGTTTCTGAGGGCGCTGCCGGATGGATCGTGCCATGCGGCAGATTTTTATGCGGAGCAGGTGCGCGGGCTGGGGGTGAAGGCGGGGCGATTTCCGCGGATTCCCTGCCCTGATGTGCCGCGGACGTTCGCAGCGATTCATCCGTTCGCGAGTTCGAAAGCGAAGCGTGCGTCGATGGAGGTGTTTCGGGCGGCAGCGGAACGGTTGGAGCGCGAGATGCCGGTTTATTGGCTGCGAGGCCCAGAGGAGGAGTTGGATGGCGCGGATTTTATGCCGGATCTCTACGAGCTCGCGTGCTGGCTGCGGGGTGCGCGGATTTTCGTGGGGAACGATTCAGGGATTTCGCATCTGGCGGCGGCGGTGGGAACGCCGGTGATGGCGTATTTTCGGGCGAGCGATGAGAAGGT
>CAZPZE010000887.1:0-3294 GCA_964590625.1 uncultured Solibacteraceae bacterium | reverse complement strand
GACTTCAGTTTGCCTTCGCCGACGACGGCGCTCTTGTCGTAGCTCGCGACCACCGTGCCGTTGATGGAGCATTCGACTTTATCGCCTTTGACGGAGAGGGCGACGTCCTGCGAGACGGGCTGGCCGGGGCCTTCGGCTTTGTGGACCGCGGCGTTGGCTTCGCCGGCCCGGCCGTTCATCTGAAATACGGCGGGGCCGAAGCCGCGGACGATGAAGTTGCCGTTACCGTAGGCGGCGCAGTAGAGCTGGGTCTGGTTTTCCGTACCCATATCGTTGCCGCCGATGAAGACACCGTAAGGATGCGGGTGCGTGTTCAGGTTCATGTACTTCGGCTCAGTGAAAGAAGCTTTGACGGTGAAATCGCCGGTAGCTTTGTCGGTGGTCTTCCAGTAGGTGCTGGCAGGGCCGGTGGTGACGTGGATCTTTCCGCCGCTTTCTTCGAACTTCGCGTCGTTGATCGTCATGCCGGCCTTTTCTTCGTTGGCATCGACTTTGCCGGCCCAGCCGGAGGCTTTGACGCCGCCATCGGTGACGGCGCGGGAGCCGTCGGCAGTCGGGCTGCCAGGACCGCCGATGAAGGGGCCGCGCCCGCGGCCGCGTCCGCCGCCGGGGCCGCCGGGACCGCCCGCGGGGGGTTGCGCAAAGACGCCGGCGGAGCCTGCAATCAAGATCGCGGCGCAGGCCGCGGTGGAGATGGTGATGAGACGACGCATGGAGATTCCTTTCGTACTTTCGTCAGAAGAGTATCGTTTGCCTACTGTAGCTTAAACGGCGGGCCGGCGTGTAAAGCGCGTATCAGGATTCGCGGAGGCGGATGCCGACGGACCAGGAGAGGTCGGGCTGGGCTTCGCAGTAGCGGACTTCGCCCTGGACGGTCTGATCAGTGAGATCGATGGTAACGGGGGTGGAGACGGGCCAGGGGACGTCCGTGTGGAGTTGGAGGCCGCTGGTGGACATTTCTTTCAGGCGGGCCATGACGCGTTCTTCGCAGCCGACGAGGTGGGCGTGCACGATGACGGGCGTGCATTCGTAGCGGAGCTCGCGGCGGCGCTCTTCGCGGAGAATGGGGCGCCTGGGGGATTTCGTGAACATGATGCCTGTGTGTCCGTTGTCCTTATCGGGCGGCAGGTTCGGAATTTCTACCGCTATTTTGCGCGCTGGGTTTGCCAGAAGACCAGCAGGGCTATGAGGATTATACCGGGAAAAATGCAGTTGGCGGGGGCGTGCATGGGGAAGATCCAGATGAGGGCGGCGGAGGCCATAGTGGCGGAGAGGAGGAAGAGTCCGAGCTGGGTGGTGCGGGGGAAGAGGACCAGGAGAGCGCCGGCGATTTCGGTGAGGGCAGTGAAGGGGCGGAACCAGTGGGGGAAGTGGAGATCGTGGAAGAACTGGTCCCAGCCGGCGGAGAATTTATCGAAGCCGAAGAAGAGGAAGGCGATGGTGACGATGGCGCGGGACATCCCGGCGGTGGTGCGGGATTCGGGCTGAGCCTGGTCGAACATGACTGCGGACGATATGTCGTTTTGCGACATGTTGACCTGGCTGGAGATGAAAGTCAAGGGGATTACCGGACGGGTATATCGAGGAAGACGAGCCAGTATTGGAGGGACTGGAGGGCGAAGCCGGCGAGGATCAGGATGACGCCAGCGACTCCCATGCGTTTGGCGGGGACGTTGTTGGCGATCCATTCGACAAGGGGAGTGAGGGGACCGGTGAGGGCGGTGACGAGTCCGATGGCGAGACCGGCGCGGAGGCCGATGAAGAGAGCGTCGGGGCGGTGTCCGGAGATGAGACTCGTCAGGTATGCCGCGATGGCGTATCCGACGGTGCGGTTGGCGGCGGCGAGGAGCATGAAGCGGTTGAAGTGGAGGTGGGTGTCGATCTCGTAGAAGACGGCGGGACGGATCCCGATGCGGTAGGCGGCGGACTGCGCGACGGTGCTGACGGTTCCGAAGATGAGGCCGAAGCGGGGTCCGAAGAGATATGCGGTGCCGATGGCGAAGCTGGCGCCGCGGATGGCGCTCATTCCGGTGTCGCGCCAGAAGCTGCGCTCGCGGCAGCCTTGCGAGGCCCATGAATATTCCCAGCCGAGGGTGACGCCGTGGGCGATCCCGGTGACGAGTCCGAAGACGGGGCCGAGAGCGAGGCCGAAACCGAGTCCGAAGAGGACGCCGTAGGTGACGGCGCGGGTGAGGGTGCGGAGCGGGCCGTGCTCGCCGCCGAGGAGATCGTAGGCGAGGTACATGGCGCCGAGGACGTCGAGCGAGCTGCCGACGATGCTGATCAGGGCGACGGTGTGGTGATCCAGCATTAGCTGCCAGAATGCCACATTGCCAGAATGCCACGGCGGCGCGGCTAAAATACAAGCTTGAGCAACACTGCAGCGGAATCGGGCGCAGTCACTGTTCTCGCTGAGAAACCATCGGTCGCGCGGGATATCGCCAAAGTTCTGGGAGCCGGCGCGCGGGGTGACGGCTATCTGCACGGCAACGGCTATGTGGTGACGTGGGCGATCGGGCATCTGGCATCGCTTGCGCAGCCGCATGAGATCCGGCCGGAGTGGCGCGCGTGGCGCCGGGACACACTGCCGATGCTGCCGGACGCGTGGCCGCTGGTTGTCTACGAAAAAACCAAAGATCAGTTCGAAGTAGTGCGGAAGATTTTGTCTTCGGCGCGGGTGAGCCGCGTGATCTGCGCGACGGACGCGGGGCGCGAGGGAGAGCTGATCTTCCGCTACATCTATGAAGCCGCCGGATGTTCGAAGCCGGTGAGCCGGTTGTGGATTTCGTCGCTGACGCCGGAGGCGATTCGCAAGGGCTTTGAGGCGGTGAAGCCGGGGAGCGAGTACGAGCCGCTGGCGGATGCGGCGCGCGGGCGGAGCCGGGCGGACTGGCTTGTCGGGATGAATCTCTCGCGCGCGTACACGCTGACGTACGGCGATGAGTTGAGCGTGGGGCGGGTGCAGACGCCGACGCTTGCGATGGTGGTGGAGCGCGAGCTGGCGATCCGGAGTTTCGTGCCGGAGGATTACATCGAAGTGGTGGCGACGTTCCGGCCGGCGGGGAATTCGGAGGCGGAGTCGTATCGCGGGACGTGGGTGCGGGATGTGGAGGACGTGCAGAAATCGGCGCGGCTGCCGAAGGATGGGGAGGACGCCGCGGCGATTCTGGCGCGGGCGAAGAGCGGGAATGCGGCGATTGAGTCGGTGAAGGCGGAGACGCAGAAGATGGGTCCGCCGCTTTTGTATGACCTGACGGAACTGCAGCGGCACGCGAATCGTTTGTTCGGATTCAG
>CAZPZE010000886.1:0-1765 GCA_964590625.1 uncultured Solibacteraceae bacterium | reverse complement strand
GCGAGCGGATCGAGCTGCATGTGGGGCGGATGGCGGCCGTCGTCGCCTTCGACTTTTTCCCACGTGGGAATGCGGCTGGTGGCCGGCGCGGATTCGAATGCGCCCGCGAGAACTTTGCCTTCCATGTCGCGGCCTGCGGGAAGTCCGAAGAGCGAGAGAACGGTGGGGGCGATATCGAGCAGCGATACACCGGGAAGCGCCACGCCGCTGCGAACGCCGGGACCTGCCATCACGAAGACGCCGTTGTTGCGGTGTTCGAATGCGGGTCCGGCGTGGTATTCGGGAATGCGCTCCGGGCGGAGATGATCGGGATGAAAGCCGTGATCGGAAAGCAGGATCACGGTGGTGTCGGGCCCGGTCTTTTCGAGCAGCGTGCCGAGCATCCGGTCATGGAGGCGATAGCCGGCGCGGAGCACGTTGTTGTAGAGCTCGAAATCCTCTTCGGCGACGTGCGGGCGGCGAGGAGGATGGTACTTCATGAAGCCATGACCGAAGTGATCGATGGCGTCGAAGTAAATGGCGCAGAGATCCCAGGGCTCGCGGTCCATCAGCCAGGTGGCGGCGGTGTGGATGTTGGCGCATTCGCAGACGATGCGGGCGACCGAATGGATGCCGCGGTTTTTTTCCTGATCGATCTCGAGCGAGCGCGGCACGAGGAACTGCATGAGGTCGGCGGGGAGTTCTTCGGGCTCGAGGCGCAGCCCGTCGAGCGGTTCGGCGAGATCCTGCGGATGCACCATGCCGGGCACGAGCTGGAATTTACGGGAGACGCGGTGAAACTGATCGGACACCATGACGCCCCGAATCGGCTCGGCGGGATAGCTGGGCCACCAGCCGACGACGAGGCTGCGGAGTTCATTCTGGCCGAGGATATTCCAGACCGCTTTGCATTTGCGCGAGAGGTTGGAGATGCGCTGGATGGCGCGGCCATCGGGGCGTGGTTCGCTGAAGCCGTGGATGCCGTGATCGAAGGGGCGTTTGCCGGTGGCGATGGAGGTCCAGAGCATCGGCGAGAAGGAGGGCTGGAGCGTGGCGATGGAGGCGGACGCGCCGGTGCGAACAAGGCGCGCGATGTTGGGCATCTCGCCGGCGTCGATGAGTGGGCGGACGACTTTCCAGTCGGCGGCGTCCCAGCCAATGAGGAGGACCTTGCGGGATGGAGCGCGGTCAGCCATGTTGTGCTTTGAGGCCGGGGATTCCGGCGGCGCCCTGGACGAGGGAGTTCAGCGAATCGCGGCCGGGGTGCAGCGGGAGCTTTCTGGCGGAGGATTCCTCGGCGGGCTCGCCATCGGCCTGCGTCGCGGGGTGTTCTTCAGCCTTGCCGGCGGCGAGGAAATCGAGCTCGTTTTTTCCGTATGGGACGAAGGACGGCACGGGTTCCGGGCGAAGGACGCGCGCGTGGGTGCTGATGAGGGACGCGGAGGCCGCGGCGGCTGCGGCGGCGGAGGAGGAGAGGGCGTCCGCGTAGAGACGCGGGTCGGGGTTGGCCGCGGGAACACCCGAGGCGAGGTACTCGCGGAGGCGAATTTCGAGATCAGGCACGTTCTCTAAAAAATAACCCGTCTGTCCGGCTGGCCTGAGGCCGCCGAACAGACGGGCGCGCGAACTGATGATTAGCCGACGCTTACGCTTCCGCTGTGACGGAGACGGAGACTTCGGTCGTAACTTCGCGATGCAGGCGGACCGGGACTTTGTAATCGCCGAGCGCGCGGATCGGTTCTTCGAGATGGATCTTGCGGCGGTCGATATTGAACTTCTGCGCGGT
>CAZPZE010000885.1:0-4049 GCA_964590625.1 uncultured Solibacteraceae bacterium | reverse complement strand
GAATCCGGTGTTCATGCTGGATGAGATCGACAAGATGTCGACCGATTTCCGGGGCGATCCGTCATCGGCGCTGCTCGAAGTGCTGGATCCGGAGCAGAACTACATGTTCATGGATCACTACCTGGACGTGGAGTACGACCTCTCGCAGGTGTTCTTCATCGCGACGGCGAACGTGCTGCACACGATTCCGCCGGCACTGCAGGATCGCATGGAAGTGATCCGGCTTTCGGGATACACGGAGATCGAGAAGCTGGAGATCGCGAAGCGATTCCTGGTGCGGAAGCAGATGGAAGCGACCGGGCTGGGCGAATCGCAGATCCAGTTCACCGACGAAGGGCTTTCGGCGCTGATTCAGAGCTTCACGCGGGAATCGGGCGTGCGTAATCTGGAACGCGAAGTCGGGAACGTGGCGCGGAAGGTGGCGCGCAACCTGGTAGCGAAGGAAGGCGAGGGCAAGGCTTCGAAGAACGCCGAAAAGACGGTGATCACCGCCGACAAGGTGTTCGAGCTGCTGGGGCCCGCGAAGTTCCGGGATACGACGACGGACCGGCGCAACGAAATCGGCGCGACGACCGGCCTTGCGTGGACGGAAGTGGGCGGCCAGATCCTTTCGACGGAATGCATCCTGATGGAAGGGAAGGGCAAGCTCACGGTCACCGGGAAGCTGGGCGATGTGATGCAGGAATCGGCGCAGGCGGCGTTCAGTTATGTGCGTTCGCGGGCGCATCAGCTCGGGCTGCCTCGCGATTTCTACCGGAATATCGATGTGCACCTGCACATTCCGGAAGGCGCGATTCCGAAGGATGGACCGTCCGCCGGTATCACGATGGCGACGACGATCGTCAGCGCGCTCACGAAGATTCCAGTGCGCGGTGACGTGGCGATGACGGGCGAGATCACGCTCCGCGGGAAAGTGCTGCCGATCGGCGGGCTGAAGGAAAAGCTGCTGGCGGCGCATCGGCACGGCATCAATGAGGTGATCATCCCGAAGGATAACCAGAAGGACCTTCCGGATATCCCCGAGTATCTGCGGAATGTGATGAAGATTCATTTCGTGGATCACATGGATGAGGTGCTGAAGATCGCTCTCGAACGGGAACTGATCGCGATGCCGATACAGCCGGGCGCGGGGATCGAGATTTCGGCGCCGCTGCCGGAAACGGACGTCGCTCACTAAGCTGTTCACACAGGAGGCGCCGGATGGACGTTGGGAGTATTTTCAGCGAAGCCGTCCGGCGCGATCCTTATCCGCTCTATTCGCAACTGCGTGCGGCATCGCCGGTGCTGCACGTGCCTCCACCGTTCGACGGCTGGATGGTCCTCGATTATGACGGCGTGCGGCGCGTGCTGACCGATGTGGAAACGTTCAGCTCGAAGGTGCCGGCGCCACAATGGTTCATTTTTTTCGATCCCCCTCAACATACGAAGCTGCGCGGTTTGATTTCGCGCGCGTTTACGCCGGGCGTGGTGGCCGGGCTGGAAGCGCGGATTCGCGAGATTTCGCGGACGCTGCTCGATGCGCACGCTGACGGCGGCGTGATCGATCTGGCGACGGAATACTCTGTTCCGCTGGCGATGCGGGTGATATCGGGGATGATCGGGATTCCGGAATCCGAGTGGGCGCGGTTCCGGAACTGGAGCGACATCATCATGCGGCTGAGCTTCGCGCGGTCGGGCGGGGAGGAAGCGGAGCGGGCCAGGGAAGATTATCGGGCAACCACGGCGGAGATGGCGGTATGGCTCGGGGGGATGATCGCGGAGCGGTTGCGCGATCCGCAGCCGGATTTACTGACGCGGCTGGTGGAGGCGGAGGTCGATGGGCAGCGGCTGAGTTCGAACGACATTCTGGGATTCGTTCAGCTGCTGATTGCGGGCGGCCAGGAGACGACGGCGAATCTGATCAACAACATGACGCTCGCGCTGATGGAGCATCCGGACGCGTTGGCGGCGCTGCGTTCGGATCCGGCGTTAGTGCCGGGCGCGATTGAAGAAGCGCTGCGATTCCGGTCTCCGCTGCAGTGGGTGATGCGAGTGCCGCGGCGCGATGTGGAGTTGCACGGGCAGACGATTCCGGCGGGAAAGCTCGTGCTGGCTGTCGTCGGCTCCGCGAATCGCGATCCGAAAAATTTTCCGGCGCCGGACCGATTTAACATCCGGCGCGAGCCGAATTCGCACCTGGGCTTCGGCCACGGAATTCATTTTTGTCTCGGCGCGGCGCTGGCGCGGCTCGAAACGCGGATCGCGATCAGCGATCTGCTGCGGCGGTTCCGCAGTTTCGAGCGAACCGAAAAGACGCCATGGGTTCCGCGCCAGGCGTTGAACGTTCTGGGGCCGGCGAGCCTGCCGATTCAGTTATTGCTGTGAGGCGCCGACCGCGGCGGCTGCGTCCTTCGCCATCTGCAGATGTTCTCTCAGGGTGGGGAGAGTCCGGGATGCGAACGACTTGACCTCGGAATCCTTGCCGTTGTCTGCTTCCTGCTGGAAATCGTTGATGTCCTTCTGGTGGTCCTTCACCATCGCTTCCATGTAGGTTTTGTCGAACTGCGAGCCCGACAGCCCCTGGAGCTTGTCGTAGAGAGCCTGATCTTCCGACGTCATGGTAGATGGGGGCTGGATGTTCTGTTTCTGCGCGATGGATTTGAGCTGGTCACCGGCTTTGCCGTGATCCTCAACCATGCGCTGGCCGAAGTTGCGGACCTTTTCATTGGAGCCTTTGCTTGCGGCGAGCTGACCGAGCTTCACTTCGGCTTGTCCGCCCTGAGCGGCCTTGTTGACGAAGCTTGCATCGTGTGCGGCCGGAAGGTCAGCCGCCAGCATTCCGACTGCGCTGCAGATGGTTATGAGAGCGAATTGACTGAATTTATACATTATGCACTTCCTGGGGATGTTTCCCTGATGGTGGAACAAGCACGAAATCCGCCACTGTGCGGGAAACGGGAACTCCGATTGCTGTTTTCGAGCGCACAGGAAAGGAGAATCGTGGCTACACGCAGGAAATCGTCCAAAGGGGCCCGGAAAGTTCATCGGGTGATGAAAGAGCACAAGGAAGGGAAGCTGAAATCCGGCAGCGGCCGGAAGGTGAAGAGCCGGAAACAGGCGGTTGCGATCGCGCTGAATGAGGCTCGGGGGGCGGGGGCGAAGATCCCGAGGAAGAAGAGCGGTTCGAAGAAGTCGACGACGAAGAAGAAATCCAGCCGCAAGAGATCAAAATAAGAGCCGTTTGGGCGGTCTGCCGCATCTGGACTGGTATCACACCGTTCTGGTGTAAGGTGGGGCAGATGGATTTTCTGGCAAACACGGTGGGGGCGCACGGGTATCTCATCCTGTTTGTGCTCGTGTTTCTGGAAGCGGTTGGTTTTCCCGTGCCGGCGGCGCCGGGGCTCATTCTGGCAGGCGCCGCCGCGGCGCGGGGAGTGATGTCACCGGCGGAGTGCGTGGGAACGGCGCTTTCCGCGATGATGCTGGGCGACACGCTGATGTACACGCTGGGGCGGCTGACCGGATGGTGGCTGCTCGGGTTGCTTTGCCGCATTTCGCTGAATCCGGAGGCGTGCATTCTGCAATCGGCGGATTCGTTCTACCGGCGCGGGCGAGTGCTGCTGGTGGTAGCGAAATTCATTCCGGGGATCAATACGATGGCGCCGCCGCTTTCGGGCAGCATGAGCATGCCGGTGGCGCAGTTTCTGGGGCTGGATTTTCTGGGCGCCTGCCTGTACGCCGGGGCGTGGCTGGGGAGCGGCTTCATTTTCAGCGATGTGCTGAAGTCGCTGCTGCACGGGTATTCGGCAGTGGGGTCCGTGATCGGGTGGATTGTGGCGGCGGCGGTGGTGGTGTGGGCGGCGAACCGCACGCGGCTCTGGCTGCGCGGACGCCGGTTGCAGCCAGTGCGGATGATTCAGCCGGGGGCGCTCGCACAGATTCGGGAGAACGTGCTGATCTATGACGTCCGCAGCCATGGCTATTACGATCGCGAGGCGGTTCGGATTGAGGGCTCGCGGCGGCTGGAGCCGAATGCGCTGACCGACGAGGCGGGCCGGCTGCCGCGGGAT
>CAZPZE010000884.1:0-8433 GCA_964590625.1 uncultured Solibacteraceae bacterium | reverse complement strand
GATCGATGATGGGCGGGCTCGGCGTGACTACATTCACGGTTCAGTAGTTACGGTGCAGGTGCAGGTAGCGCCTGACTGCCGGAGAGCTGTTTCAGATACGCAATGATGTCGGCGCGCCTGGCGTCGTCATCCAGCCGGAATCCGACGTGGCTTCAGCCGACCTTCGCGATTTCGGAAACCTCATCGATCAGGCGCGCGGAGTCAGCCGTTAGCGTTTATCGTTGTGGCGATTTGGGCTGCGCCTGCTTCTGGCGTTTCACATTCAGATCGCGGGACACCATTAGCTTGAACGTCAGCCTGTCAGCTCCGCCCGTATAGCCGACGCCAACACCTGCTTCGATATCCACGATCTTTGAGCTGTGATCAAAGACGGCCCAGACTTCGTGGAATTGGTCGCTCGTCGGAACGAAGTCGTGGAGCGGCCCGAAACCCGAATATTCCTCCGCTGCAACAGCCCATCGGTCATTGATGTTGTATGCCACGCGCGTGGACGGATTGAACTCCAGATTCCTGACTCCGCCCGTATAGTCCGTGTCGAGGATTGGATTGAAAATGATGTCCCAGGGCTTGAGATGCAAACCGACGATGGGCCGCACCTCGGACGTGATGGTGCGGGACTCCCAGTAATAACGGTTGACGCTGAATTCGAAATTCACGCCGTAGAAGAACTTGTGATCCGCGGCATGCGGGCGCACGAACAGCTCACGGATTTTGAAACCGTTGATCGTCCCTCCATGATTGGTGGAATGGATCGTGCTGACCGGCAGATACAATCCCTGCTCGAACCAGGGCGTGACGCCATAAGCCCATTCGGCAGTAGTCTGAAACGAATCATTCGCAATAATCGCGCCGGGATACTCCGGAGTCTTCCGGCCGATCGGCGTTTCGTTCATGTGGATCATCAGATTGAAAACACCAGGGTCTACGATCTCGCCGTCATAGACCTGGATTTCATCCGTTTGGCCGAGCAGCATCGCCGGCGCAGCCAGCGCTGCGAGAGCGAGAAGAACCGGCGCGAATCGTGCCCGAGATGAGTGGCGGCGGGAAGCCTTACTGGCGAAGAAGCCTGGGGGGCTGAAGGGCGTATTCTGTTTCAAAGTCATCTGCAATTCTGGTCACCTCTGGTCACCGCACCGGAATTCAGTTCGGTTTTCGAGTCGCGCGAAATCTTTAGGGTACCGTAAGCACCCTGGGTTTGGCGAGTAAGCAGATGTAAGCAGATGTAAGAATTTTCGCCTTGTCAGTACGCGGGCGTCATCGCTTTTCGAGCGCGCCGGAGGTCTGGATAGAGCACTGAACCGTCTTACTCACCTTCAGGATGAAAGTACTCGGATCTTTCATCCCCCAGGAAACATAAGGAATATCGAACGTTGCCTGGGCATCGATATGATCGCCGGCAACCTGGCTCTTTACGTCCATCGTCATTTCGTGCGTGGCGCCATGGATCCGGAATGTGCCGTGAATCTTCACCGCGGAGGAACCGTTCAGATTCAGCTTGCCTTCAATCTGCGACGGCACGAATACGGCCTCCGGATATTTTGCCGATTCGAGCACGTTGTCATGCATGCGCCGGTCGCGCGCTCCGTTTCCGCTCTGGCCGCTTGCCATATCAATAACGATCTCGCCCGAAGCAGCGCCGCTCTCCGGATCGAAGCCGATACTTCCGCGCTTCATCTGAAACGTGCCGTGGACCGTGTGAAGCACGTCGCCGAGCGTCCATTCGATCTTTGTTGCGTCTGGTCTTAACTGAAGCGTGTACTGCGCGGCGCAAACGGGATAACTGATCGCGCCGAACAGAAGAAGGAGACAGGATACTTTCATTCGCAATATGCCCATGGCTCAGAGATTCACCGCCCGCCGCGCCATTCCGAGCGCCTCGGACCAAAACGACGCCGAGCTGTGCATGCATTCGACGACCTCCCTGATCGCCGTCACGAAACGATCGATCTCCGCCTCCGAAACAATCAGCGGCGGCGCCGCTTTGAGCACCATAAAATTGTTTCCGCAAATCTGAGTCAGGATGCCGTGCTCACGGTAGAGGCGCATCACCACAACCTGTCCGAACATCCCGGCATGAATGTGGCGGAATGCTTCAAACGGCGCCCGCAGCCGCATCTGACGCGGAGCCTGAAACTCGATACCGCAAAGCAGCCCTTCTCCGCGGATGTCGCGAACCATTTCGTATCCGGCAAGGGATTCCCGCAACCGGTTTCTGAGCAGCATGCCCATTTCAGCCGAGCGCCGCCCGAGATGTTCGTTCTGAAGTACGTCGAGCGTCGCAAGGCCCGCGCGCATCGCCAGCGAATTTTCGCTGAATGTCGATGTATGGATGATCGACCGTTTCAGCGAGCCATAAACGGATCGATAGATATCTTCCGTCATCAGAACCGCGCTGCACGGGATCAGGCCGCCGCTCAGCGCCTTCGCCAGAATGACCATATCGGGCTCCACGCCGTAACGGTGCGCGGCCAGAAACGGTCCCGTGCGGAACATGCCGGTCTGCACTTCATCCAGCACAAACAGCGTTCCCGCGCGTGCGCAGAGCTCTTTCGCTTTCCTCAGGTAGTCTTCATCCGGCAGGCGAATTCCGGCTTCGGACTGAATCGGCTCCACAAAGAAAGCGGCATACTTTCGCGTGCGCAGCAGTTCATCGAGTGCCATGAGGTCATTGAACGGGACACCATGTGTATCCGGCAGCATCGGTCCAAAACCGTCACTCCAGAAACATTCGCCCATCAGTGACAGAGCGCCGCAGGTGAGCCCGTGGAATGCGCCCCGCGCATAGAGCAGTCCCTTGCGGCCTGTGGTGGCGCGCGAAAACTTGATGGCGGATTCCACGCCCTCACTGCCGGAACATGCGAAGAAGGCCTTCGTGAGATGCCGTCCCGCGAGGCCGCAAAGCCGCGCCGCGAGTTCGCCGGCAACATCCGGGACGTGGCTTTGCAGCATCGCCGGCCCGCTTCGGTCCAGTTCCTCGTGCAGCGCCGCGATGATCGCCGGATGATTATGGCCCGCGTTGTGCACGCAGTAACCGGAAAGGTAATCGAGAATGCGCCGGCCCGTTACGGTTACCAGTTCCGTGCCTTCGCACCGAACGTATTGCGCATCCATTTGCAGTAAGTGCAGCAGCCGCACCCATTCCGGATTTACGTGCGCTGCATATGCTTCGACAGTTGAGACTTCAGAGACTTCGATCAAATTTGTTGTTTTCCCTTCGTCCGCGCGAGAGCTGTTTCGCTCCCGTTCCGGCAACCCTCTGCCGGTCTGACGAAGGCCGCCGTATCTACGTTGCGAAAATCGGAACCCATTTTGAGTTCGCCGCGTAGAATCAGGAAGAAATCAATGGCTATTAATCTGCGCAACTATCTTCTGCCGCTTGCTGTCAGCCTTTCTCTGCTCGCCGCTCCCGTGGATCGCCTGCAAACCGGTGATTCGCTGCCGAACTTATCGGGACAGACACTATCGGGAAATGCTCTGACCCTTCCCTCTGCCGGCGCGGCCTTTGTGCTTGTATTCTCCTTTAGTCATGCGTCGGCCGGAGATTCACGTCAGTGGATCGATCACAGCACGGCAGCCGGCGCTCCCGGCGTTTACCAGGTGGTTGAACTGCAGTCCGCCCCGCGCTTTGTCCGGGGCATGGCTGTGGCCGGAATCAAAAGCGCGACTCCGGCTTCGCAGCGGGATCATACGATCGTGCTCTATAAAGACGAAGCAATATGGAAGGCAAGACTTGGCGTCACGTCGGATAAGTACGCGTATGTTCTCTGCGTCGATAAGACCGGCCGCATTCGCTGGGAAGGTTCAGGTCCCTTCAGCGAGAGCTCATTTGCAGGCCTGAAGCAATCAATCGCTGATACGGCCGCGGCTGCGCGCTGAACAAGCGTTCATCACGCAATCACTCGCGCGCTCTTCCCTCCTTCACCTTCGCGCGCAGGCGCGATGAAATGCAAAATCAGTTACAACCCGTCAATTCTGATCTTGCATCGCAACTCTGAAGATTTACTGAAATCGCGTTAGAAACCTCTCTTCGGCGTCGCAACAAAAGCTGCCTGGCCAACGTCATCTTTATCGATGAACATTCGGCGGCGGCACTTTCTCCAGCTTCCTGTTGCGGCGTTGCTTCAGCCCGCGCTCTTCGCGGCGGAGCAGAACGCAACAGGCGAATTCTATTTTCAGCGTGATCACATCATGGGGACATCGCTTGACCTTGCGGTCGAAGCTGATTCGCGCGCCGCAGCGGAAGCGGCGGAAGACGCGGTCCTGAATGAAATTTCCCGCCTGAGCCGCCTGCTCTCCACCTATGACGAAACGAGTGAGATCAGCCGCCTGAACCGCGCCTCCGGTTCCGTTTCTCTTTCGCCCGAGCTCTTTGCCGTGCTTCGCGAATATCAGAACTGGAACCGCCGGACGAATGGCGCCCTCGCCTGCGGCGCATCGTTCGCGATCGATCCAGCAAACCGCACCGCCACCCGCGCTGGTGCGGGCAATCTCAATATCGACGCGCTCGGCAAGGCCTGGATACTCGAGCGCGCCACATCGGCCGCGCGGCGCGAGTCTTCTTCGGTCATGCTCGATATCGGCGGCGACATCTGCGTCAGTTCCGCGGCGAAACGCGAAGTCGCCGTCGACATCGCCGATCCGTTTCGCTCGTGGGAAAATGCGCCGCCGCTTTCGCGCATCCGTATCTTCTCCGGTGCGGTCGCCACCAGCGGAACCTCGATGCGCGGCGCGCACATCATCGATCCGCGCACTGGCCTTCCGGCGCGAGGCGTGGCGTCCGCTACCGTGATCGCTCCGGATGCCGTCACCGCGAACGCTCTTTCCACGGCGGCATGCGTTCTGGGCTGCCGCGCCGGCATGAATCTGATCGAACGAACCCCGAACGCCGAGGCCATCATGATCGCAGCGGACGGCGAGCAGTTTCGCAGCAATGGGTTCGATCGCTTCGAGTCTCCCGTGGCGATTCGCACGCAGGGCGAATCGAAATGGCCGGCGGGCTGGGCAGTCAATATCAACGTGCCGCTCACCGCCGGCGGATGGCGGCGTCCCTACCTGGCCGTCTGGGCAGAAGACATGAACGGTCATCTGGTGAAGAACATCGCATTATTCGCGAGCAAGCCACGTTACCTGAACGAACTGCGCGGATGGTACAGCGCGAACTACGATGGCGGCGGCAACTGGCGCAGCGTCGCGAGACCGACGCGCGGGCCCGGCGATTACTCCTTCGGTTGGGATGGCGTAGATGACAGGGGCAGACCGGCGCTCGAAGGATCTTACCGAATTTTCGTGGAATGCGTGATGGAGCACGGCCAGTATTACAAGCAATCCGCGGTCATCGCCTGCACGGACAAACCGTCAGCCGCAACCGTAAGACGTACCGGGTATTTCGACGATGTCGCTGTCCACTATGGCCCGGGCACGAATCGCGGATGAGTCCCGAAAAGCATCGCTGAACTAATGCCGGCCGCATCGCTTCGTATAAACCGGAATGCTCCGGTCAATTTGCTGCATTGGTCTTTTCCTGTCGACCGCCAGCCCTGTTCTTTCTCAGCTTCAGTTTGATGTGGCATCGATCAGACTGTCCGATTCAGCTTCCCCGGCTTCGAACTCTCTTTACACGGACCGCTCCGGCGGTCTGCATGTCGAGAATTACCCGCTGCGCGGGATCATCCTCTTTGCTTGCGATCTTCGCGATTTCGAACTGACCGGGGCGCCCGGATGGATTGACGCCACGTGTTACGACATCGTTGCCAAAACCGAGTCCCCACAAACCGGCGATGATCAGTTTCGCGCAAGAGTTCGATCGCTGCTGGCGAGCCGCTTCGGACTCGTGGTCCATCACGAAACCGCAAAATGACAACGTACGCTGACGGTCGCGAAGGGCGGCCCGAAGCTAAAAGCGGTTACTGCACCCGGTGACCAGTACGGCTTTCGCGGCGGCGCCGGACACAATCGTGGATTCCAGATCACAATGCCGATGTTTGCAAAGGAGCTGGCGCGTCTGATCGGGCGTCCTGTGCTGGATAGAACAGGCCTCGAGGGGAAATACGACTACGTTCTCGAATGGTCGGCGAATTCGGACACAACGGGTCCATCAGTGTTCACCGCCCTGCAGGAGCAAACTGGGGCTGCGGCTGGAATCAGTAAAGGCACCGGTGGACACGCTGGTAATTGACCGCATCGAACGCCCTTCAGACAACGCCCTGAACGCGCTCCGCGAGATCACGCAGGCTGCGTGATTTCGACCATCCACCAATCCGCTGCGCCCACAGAAATCGTTGCGGCGGTTGCGATTGCCGTTTTCCCGCCTGGGGCGGTCGCGTGCACAATCCATCGCGACTATGTCGATTCGAATCTGGATACTGGCGCTCCTTGTTTCTCTTAGCCTCGCGCAGCAGCAGAATCCGCCGCCTGAACAGAAAAGCAAGGAGCCGAGTCAGGAGCAAAAACAACCGGCCCCACTCTTCGGCGGCCAGCTCGGCGTTAAATCGTCGAGCAGCACCAAAGAGTCCGCCACTCTGGGTTTCAATGGAATCGACCCGAGCGGGAAAGTCGAAGCACAAATGCTCGCGACCCACGCGGGCCTGGCGGACGAAGCCAAAGCGAGAGCCCTTGCCCAGCTTCGCCCATCGCAGGACGCGCTCGATGCATTTCTTCAGGAAGGCGGGCTGAAAAAGAAATGAAGAAATTCGTGATCGGGGCCGCGCTTTCGCTTGTGCTTGTATGTGCGTCACTCGCGCAGTTCGGCGGGCTGGGAGGAAAAATTAAGGAGAAGCTCCAGAAAGCGAGGGAAACTTTCACTCCCTGGACACCCGAAGAAGAGCAGGCAATCGGCGACGCGGCGGCAGCGAAGATGGCTGCCATGTTCGGATTCGTGGACAATGAAGCGGCCAATCGTTACGTGAATCTCGTCGGCGCCGCCGTGGCTCAGTATGCGAGCCGCCAGCTCCCTTACCGGTTTGCTGTGCTGAATACAGATATCGTCGGCGCGTGGGCCATCCCGGGCGGCTATATCTTCATATCCCGCGGCGCACTCGCATCCATGACCAATGAAGCGGAACTGGCGGGCGCGCTGGGACACGAACTCGTGCACTGCTCCGAGCGGCACCTCGAGAAAGAGATTCGTTCGAAGAAAACGTCGGCATGGGCCGTGGAAGAACTGCACGCGACCGGTAAAGGGCAGGTTGTCACCACGCTGAAAATTGACGCTCTGGTGAAGGATCTCTTCACCACGCGCCTGAGCCGCGATAAAGAAGATCAGGCGGACGAGCAGGGTACTGTGCTTGCCGCACAGGCCGGATACAGCGCGAACGGGCTGATGGAGTTCCTCGGCACACTGCAGGGTCTGGCGCACGATCCGGCGAATAACCGCATGTTCGGCCAGTTGCTCTCGACTCACCCGCCATTCGACGCGCGCATCGCCCACCTCGGGCCGGTCGTGCAGCGGTTGGGAATGGGCGGCCAGACGCTCGAAGAACGATACCGCAAAACACTCGTGCAGGAGGAGTGAGCTACGTATAGTCAAACAGCACGCCGCAAGCTGCGCCGCGCGGTCATCGTGCTGACGGGCATCGTCTGCGGTTCTATCTGGCTTCTGCTTTCGCTGGGCTTCCTTGATTGGGTGGAGAACCGGACCTCCGATCTGCGCGCCCGCGCCACACTCGACGCGCGCGGCGACCGGCAAATCGTCATCATCGACATCGACAATGCCAGCTTCCGCGCCCTCACCGACAAACTGGGCCGCTGGCCCTGGACCCGCCGCGTCTGGACGGAACTGGTCCGCTACGTGGCGCCGGGCCAGCCGCGGCTCATCGTTTTCGATGCGCTCTTCAGCGGGAAAGAAGAAGCGGCTGATCCCGAATTCGCAGCAGAGATCCGGCGCGCTGGAAATGTCGTCCTGCCGTTTGCCTTCGTCTCGGCGAGCATGGAAACAACCGCCGGCGCATCGGCGCCGCCCGCCGCTGCGGCGATGCACATTCCCAACCCCCGCGGACTGTCGCTCGATCGTTGGCGCTGGTCGCTCAACGTTCCGGAGCCTGCTCTGCTTGCTGCGGCGGCCGGCAGCGGATCCATCCTCTGGACTCCGGATTCCGACGGTGTAACCCGCAGGTTGCCTCTCGCCATCCGCTACGAAGGTTCCTCCTGGGCGACACTCTGGACCGAAGCGGCGCAGTTAATCGAAGGCGATCACGCCGCCGTTTACCGCGGCGGATATTTCGAGGCCGGCGGCATTCATCTGCCCGTTGACCGCTCCGGCAATTACGTCGTGAAGTGGCACGGCGACACGCTCACGTCTTATGAGCGCATTCCGCTGTGGGAGATGATCTGCTCGATTTATCCCACTCAGTGCGAGGCTTCCGTGAAGAAGCATCCTCCGGCGGAGTTCCGCGGCCGGATCGTATTGATCGGAGCCAGCGCATCCGGCAGTTACGA
>CAZPZE010000883.1:0-4499 GCA_964590625.1 uncultured Solibacteraceae bacterium | reverse complement strand
GAGGTCGGCGGCGAAGTCGCCGATGTCTACAAGGCCGACAGCATCCCGTGGTGCGGCCTGTTCATTGCGGTGGTCGCGAAACGCGCCGGCAAGGAGCCGCCGCCGTATCCGCTGTGGGCGCTTTCGTGGTCCGCGTTCGGCGCGAAGGCCGACGCCCCCGCGCTGGGCGACGTGCTCGTCTTCACGCGCAGCGGCGGCGGGCATGTGACGCTCTACGTCGGCGAAGATCGTGACGCCTTCCATTGCCTCGGCGGCAACCAGTCGGATCGCGTCTGCATCGAGCGGATCGCGAAGGGCCGCCTCTATGCCGCGCGCCGGCCGCTCTATCGCGTCCGGCCCGCCAACGTGCGCCCGATCCATCTCGACGCGACGGGCGCCCTGTCGCTGAACGAGGCCTGATCGGCCTCCCCTTTCCGCCTTCACCCGCCCGCCATTCCGGCGGGCTTTTTCACAGGAGAAACGTCATGGACTACATCATCGCACGCTTGAGCGAACGCTCTACCTGGCAGGGCCTCATCGCCCTCGTCGGCGCGTTCGGCGTCACTCTCGATCCAGCGCTGACCGACGCGATCGTCACCTTCGGCATCGCGGCCATCGGCCTGATCCATGTCCTCTGGCCCGAATCCGGCGCGCCGTCGAAATGATCGTCTGGCCCGCGGTGGCGCTGGTCGCCCTGATCGCTGTCGCGATCGGGGCGATCTGGCTCGCCGGCCGGCGGCAGGGCGTCACCGACACCAAGGAGGCCGCCGCCGAGGCCGAACTCAAAGCCGCGAGGAGGATTGCAGATGCGCAGGCTGATACTCCTTCCGATCGCGACGCTCTTGTTGAGCGGCTGCGCGACAGTGGGCGGGAGTGGTGACCTGCTCCCGCTGAAGACCTACAGTCAGCATTACCGGAACCGCCTCGCCGACGAGGTGGCGGCGGCGCCCGCCGGCGCGGCGTGGCCGGCGGCGGTGGCGGACTATGTCGCGCTCCGCGATGCCGTGCGGGCGTGCAGGGGTGGGCCGCAACGAGCCCCCTGACGACGTGCCATTTGGCCGAGTCAGTCGTATCATGCGGCTTCCTGAGGGGAGGCCGGAGTTCGGCTGGGCGCGGCGCGCGGTGCGGTGATTCGTCGGTGGAAGAGCCTATTGGCGGGGATCGGCATCTCGGTTTGAGATGGTGTTGGTCAAACGGGGAGGTTAGGATGAGAACAAATCATCAACCGGTTCGCCGGCATCATGGTATGATTCGAGTTCGAATCATGGGGGATTCCGTGCGGAAGCCGACATTCTACGAGTTCTTCGCAGGAGGCGGCATGGCCCGCGCCGGGCTTGGACCCGATTGGGATTGCGTCTTCGCTAACGATTTCGATTTCAAGAAGGCGGCGACCTATCAACTGAACTGGGGAGTCGATGATCGGTTGCTTGTGGCTGACGTTCGTCAGGTGAGCGCCGCCGATCTCCCTGACGCCGATCTCGCGTGGGCTTCTTTCCCGTGCCAAGACCTATCGCTCGCGGGTGGTGGCGCCGGCTTGAAGGGCGAACGTAGCGGCACGTTCTATCCCTTTTGGGATGTGATGAAGGAGTTGATCGCGGCCGGGCGCGCGCCACGAGTCATCGCGCTTGAGAATGTGGTCGGCACGCTGACTTCACATGGCGGCAAGGACTTCGCGGCGATCTGCAAGACGTTCGCCGACGCGGGATACCGCTATGGGGCGCTCGTCATCGACGCGGCGCTGTTCGTTCCGCAGTCTCGTCCGCGCCTTTTCATCATCGGCGTTCATGAGAGCGTGAGGGTTGACGCTTCGCTTCTGGCACCGGAACCCTTGGGGCCATTTCACACGACCGGCCTTCGTCGCGCCGTGGGTGGATTGCGGGGTAAGGCGCGCGACCGGTGGCTTTGGTGGAACATGCCGGCCCCGCCGCGCCGGAACACCACGTTCGCGGAATTGATCGAGGAACGCCCCGAGAGCGTTACTTGGCATACCGCCTCGGAGACGAATGCGCTCCTGCGCATGATGAGCCCGATCAATCTGGCGAAGGTCGAAGCCGCGAAGCGCGCGGGGCGTCGGATGGTCGGTGGAGTCTATAAGCGCACTCGGCGCGACGAAGACGGGATCAAGGTGCAACGAGCCGAGGTCCGGTTCGATGATGTAGCCGGCTGCCTCCGCACGCCTGCGGGTGGGTCCAGCCGTCAAACGATCATCGTGGTGGACGGAAATCGTGTGCGGTCTCGATTGATTTCATCGCGGGAAACTGCTCGCTTGATGGGGCTCCCGGATGACTACAGGCTGCCCTCTCGTTATAACGAAGCCTATCACCTTACGGGGGATGGTGTCGTTGTTCCGGTCGTTCGGCACCTCGCGCACTATATCATCGAGCCTCTCGTTGGCTGGAGGGAGGCGGCCGATCAGGCTGCGGCATGAGTTCGATCCCTTGCGAGCGCAATGACCAACTTCGGAAACTCATTGTAGAGTTTTCCGAGACGCTCAAGACCGAAGCGCACAAACTCGGTGCGCATGGACTTGAGGAGAAGGACTTCTATCAGGGCGGGTTATTTCGCGGTGCGATCGAGCGCATTCGCGGACAGTTCTCTGCATCTATGCGAGAGAAGCGCGACTTCGTGGCTCGCGTGCTCAACTGGATGCAGGACAACGGCCACATCAAGGATTGGGACTCGGCCGGCGAAGCCAATCGCCACGACTACACGGTGCGCCTCAACAGCGGAAAACTCGCAGGCATTGAGCTCAAGGGATGCCTCGACGGCAACAACACGAACATCTTTGAACGGCCGCCGCACGTTCAGGAGTTCATCATCTGGTCGGTTTGCTCGAACCCCGGCGCCGACCCGCGGCACAACGTCTGGTCCGGAATCCACACTCGCCTTAGCGCAGAGATCATTTCGCGCGCCCAACAGGTCGATGGCCTAGTCGTTTGGGATTGGATTTGCGGCACCGTCGGGCGACCATGTCCGAAGGCGGCGGCCGGGCAAAAGCTAACCACCGTCGGTCAATTTGAACTCCCCCCACCTTGCATCTACCTGTTCCCGGCAACGATCCCGAGCCCGCGGAATAACCCGAAACCTGCCCCGCACAAGCTGGACGACGTTGGGGTGTTAAAGGCGATGTTTGACGCTTTCGGCGGCGATGCCGGATGGCTCAATGAGGTTGAGTTCGAGGTCGGATACGTCGGTACGGAGACCGTGCGCTCGACGACCATTCGCCGGGGTGGAGTAAAGGTGCTCGAAACGGGGAGACCGACGCCGATTCAGCGGTCATAATGCAGCCGGAACAGTGATTCCGGTTGGCGATGGCGATAGATTTCGAATTCCGTGAAAAGGCGGTCCGGACGCTTACAACGAAGATCGGCGTCTACGTGCTCTGTGATCTCGATGGCGTTCCGGTCTATGTCGGGAAAAGCAGAGACGGCATTCGCGCGCGCGTGCGCCGGCACCTGACCTCGGCGCGCTCGGACATCATTGCGAACCGGCAAATTGACGTTTGGGAGATCGCTTGGGTGCAAGCCTTCCCGGTCGATGATCCCGCCGATCTGGCGCGTCTTGAGGCGGCCCTCTTTCACGAGTTCGATCCGAAGTCGGCGCTGATGAACGGGCAAGTCCCGGCGAAACCGAATCCGCCAATGAACATTCCTGCGCCCGCCCAAGTGGTTCAGGTGATGGCGGATGTCGAGATCAAGGAAAAGCGCGATCCAGCGCTGCGCCTTCCGCGGCAGGCAGGTCGATACGCCGAGTTGGTCGAACACTTCATCGCGGTCAAGAACTCATCTCAAGTCGCGCGCGCGATGCAGGCGCACTTTGCTCGACTGGCGCGTTATCACGCCATGCTGCTTGGACTAGCCACTGAGGATTCCGAATCGGAGGAATGATGGACCGCAGCGCGATCATGCGTTCCGTCCGAGGCAAAGATACCCGCCCGGAATTGGTCGTCCGCCAAACGGCCCATCGCCTGGGGTTTCGATTTCGCCTTCATCGACGCGATCTTCCCGGCCGGCCTGACCTGGTTTTCCCCAGCCGGCGGAAAGTGATCTTCGTCCATGGTTGTTGGTGGCATGGGCACGATTGCAGACGTGGGGCGAGACGAGCCCAAAGCAATGCGGCCTATTGGTCGGCCAAGATCGAGCGAAACGTCACGCGCGATGCCGCCAACCTCGCCGCGCTGCGCGCGCTCGATTGGGATGTGTTGGTCATATGGGAATGCGATCTGCGCGATGGCATGGCTCTGGAAGCGCGGCTGCGGAGCTTCTTGAGCGCGCCGATCGCCACGCATTTTTCGGACACTGGGCGGACACGAAAAACGAAGGCCCCGGACGGCGATCCGGGGCCTTAACGTATCTCATTGGCGGTCAACGCGAAAATTGGTTGCGGGGGTAGGATTTGAACCTACGACCTTCAGGTTATGAGCCTGACGAGCTACCGGGCTGCTCCACCCCGCGCCAATTGGTGCGCTTGTCCGGAAAAACGGGGGATCAGCGGCCCGTCCAGGGCGCGTTCGGTCCCGT
>CAZPZE010000882.1:0-2909 GCA_964590625.1 uncultured Solibacteraceae bacterium | reverse complement strand
AGAGGATTGGGTTGATTCGTTTGCCGGAGACGTGCGCGAACGTGTCGTTTGGCGGGACGAAGCGGAACCGGTTGTTTATGGCGAGCAGCCAGAGTTTGTATGCGGTTTATGTGGGGACGCAGGGCGCGCATATTTGCTAACGGCGGGGGCTGAAATCAGTCTGATCCTCTGATGAGACGATTTTCGCTTTTCGTAGTTCTCTCGATCTTTGCCGTGATTGCGAGCGGTCAATCCGCAGGCGGGCCGCAGTTCGATGCTGTTTCGATCAAGCCGAGCGCGCCGGATGCGCGGGGCGGGGGATTCAATCTTTCGCCGGGGCACTTGCAGGCGAAGAATCAGAATCTTCGGGATCTGGTGGAGTTTGCGTGGGACCTGAAGGATTATCAGGTTTCGGGCGGGCCGTCGTGGGCGGAGTCGGAACATTACGGAGTGCTGGCGACTTTTCCGGCTGCGACTTCGAAGGGGGATCGCGCGCGGATGATGCAGTCGATGCTGGCGGAGCGGTTCGGGCTCGTGGTGCGTCAGGATTCGAAAGAGGTATCCGGCTACGCGCTCGTCACCGGGAAGAATGGGCCGAAGCTGCATTCGCCGGGCAATGAAGAGCCGGGGATGATGCTGGGCCGCAGCCGCGCGACTGGTCAGCGCACGCTGACGGCGACGAGCCAGACGATGGCGAATCTCGCCTCGATTCTTTCGGACATCATGGGGCGGCCGGTGGAGAATCGGACCAGCGTTGAGGGCAAGTTTGATTTCTCCGTGGCGTGGACGCCGGATGCGGTGGATGGCGGCACGGGTGCGACGGGCGGTAAAGTGGCGGCGCCTCCGGAGAACAGTGAACCGGGCCCGACGATTTTCACTGCCCTCCAGGAGACCGTGGGGCTGAAGCTCGAAAGCGCCAGAGTGAAGGTGCCTGTCGTGGTGATCGAGAAGGCGGAGAAGCCGTCCGCGAATTGAGTTAGTTGTCGCTCGGGATCGGGTTGCACTGGTCGATGACCAGAATGTCTGTCGTCACCTTGTGCGGTTCGAGTTTCAGGCCGAGTTGTTCCTGAATGGCGGTGAAGATGGATGGGCGCGTGTTGGCGGTCTGGGTGGCTTCGCTGCCTTCGGGCGCGAATCGCAGATCGAGCTTGTAAGTGCCAGAGATTCCCGTTTGATTGAGTACCGGCTTGCCGAGGGGTCTGGAGAGAAGATCGGCAATCAGGTCGAGATTCGCCGCCGGGTGAATGAGCCTGCCCTTCATGATGACGCCATGTGCTTTGGCATTTGTGTCGCTTTCTTCCAGCTTCGGCCCGCCTTTCGCCACCACGAGCGCAAAGCCGGATTCCTGTTTTGTGTCGTGGTGAGTCTGCAATCCGAATCGTTCTTTCAGCAGGGCCTGAAGCATCGGCTGTGCCCGTTGGTAGCTCACGCTGCCGCCGTTCTCGGGCTTCACGGAGACGTCGTATAGCTTGCTGCCAAGGCGATCGACGTTCTCGATCGTGTTGTCGTCGATCCCATAGGCCAGTCCGACAAGGAGATTGAGCGAAATGTTTCTTGCGGTGTAGGCGGAGCCACCCCACGAACCCGGCTCGGTGCATGCGGCGGCGACCACAGGGCAAGCGCCACGATCCGGACTGATTCTGACCGAACCGATGAACTTCTCTGACTGCGCGAGAAGAGAGACGGCAGCGAGAAGTCCGATGATCAGCGTGCGTTTCATGGACACCTCATTTCTGCAACAGAGCAATTGCGGCCGCGGTCATGGATTCCACGCCCGCGCGCAGCGTTGGTTCCGGCGCGGGCTGAAAGTGGTTGCTGTGGAGTCCGGGGAGTTCTTTGCCCGCGGCCGCGGCCTCGGCGAATTTCGCGGGGTCCATGGCGCCGAGCCAGAACATCACGGTGGGGATCTGGTGGCCCTCCAGGCCGAAGAGCCCGAAATCTTCGCTGCCCATCTGGAGCGGATCGTCGACGACGTTCTGGGCCCCGAGAACGCCCGCGATCGCTTTCCGGACGCGTCCGGTGAGAGCCGGGTCGTTGTAGGTGACGGGCGTCGATTCGTTGTCGAGTATGGTGATGACCGGCGCGCGGTCTTCCGGCACGCCGGCGGCAAGCGCGACTCCCTGCGCGGCGCGGCGAACGCCGGAGATGGCGGCTTCGCGCGTTTTTTCGTTGAATGCACGAAGCGTGATCTCCATCTTCGCTTCGTCCGGAATGATGTTGCGGCGCGTGCCGGCGTGGATATCGCCTACTGTGACGACAACGGGATCGCGCGGATCGATCTGGCGGCTGGCGATGGTCTGGATCTGGGTGATGAACTGCGCCGCCATCACGATGGGATCTTTGCTGAGATCGGGACGCGAGCCGTGGCTGCCGACGCCGCGCATCGTGACGTCGATCGAAGTTGCGCCGGAGAGCGCGGGGCCGCTTGTTAACGAAACCTGTCCAGCGGGATGGATGTTGGTGTCGTGCAGGGCGATCGCCATGTCGGGCTTCCCGAAACGTTCGTAGAGGTGGTCGGCGATCATGGCTTTCGCGCCGTCGATGGTTTCTTCGGCAGGCTGGCCGATCAGCATCACGGTTCCGTGCCACTGGCTTTTCAGCGCGGCGAGCGCGCGGGCGGTGCCGATGAGCGTGCTCATGTGGATGTCGTGTCCGCAGGCGTGCATCACGCCGACTTCCTGCCCGGCTGGATTCTTCGCCTTCACGTGGCTGGCGTACGGGAGGCCGGTGTCTTCGATGACGGGCAGGGCATCGAGATCACTGCGGATCAGCAGGCGCGGGCCCGCGCCGTTTTCGAGAACCGCGACGATGCCGTTCGCCTGGCTGCCATCCGGATATTTACCGACGTGTTCGGTGACGGTGTAACCGGCTTTGCGAAGTTCAGCGGCGACGAGCGCCGAGGTGCGGACTTCCTGATGCGAGAGCTCGGG
>CAZPZE010000881.1:0-6402 GCA_964590625.1 uncultured Solibacteraceae bacterium | reverse complement strand
TCCTTCTTATCCTGCCGGTTCTGGCTCATCATGATGATGGGCGCCTGCACCGCGGCGAGCATCGATAAAAACAGGTTCAGCAGAATAAACGGATAGGGATCCCAGGCGCGCTTCCCGAGCACGATCTGGGCGATAGTGTATCCGATCAGAAAAACGCCGAACGTGATGATGAACGACCACGACCCGCCGAAGCGCGCGACATTATCCGCGACGCGGTCACCTCTGGTTTCCTGTTCCTCGATAATCTCGTTCGCATTGCGCGCCGCGCGGCCCCGCACCAACTGCTGCGCGGCGTGAAACTGACGGCCCAGCACGGCCATCATGTCCATACCCGCATGCGGTTTTACCTGGAGCAGCGTCAGGATGTCGTGACGGTCAATCTCGATGCAGACGGTGGGCTCCATCGCAACAGCGCCGGTTTCGTGCGCCGTCTGCGCCACCATGGAAGCGAATCCGAAGAAATCCCCGGGGCCGGGCGTGTCGACGAGGACCTCCTGCCTGTCGTCATCGACGGTTCGGACTTCCACGGAGCCGGAGACGACCACGTACGCACGATCGCCGGGGTCTCCGAGCTTGTAAATCCGCTGCCTCGCGGCAAACTTCCGGACTTCGACCTGAGCGCTGAGAACGGAGGTTTCTTCGTCATCGAGCAAGGCAAAAAGCGAAACGTTTTTCAGGATCTCTGGTTCGCAAGGCATCCGACCAGAATAACCAAAAATTGTTACTACTTCGCTTCGCTGCCGAAGATTTTAATGGCCATGTAGTCCACCACCTTCGCCTCGTTGCGGGCGACGGCGTAGTAGGCCTGCTTCAGGAGCTGATCCTTGCGGCTCAGGAGGGTGTCGCGAATGGTCTGCTGCACGCGCGGGTCGTTGAGTTCGCGCTGTCCGGCGGGTTCGTGCGAAATGAGCTTGAGGATGCGATAGCCCTCCGGGCTGGGAAGGATCGGCGAAATCGTGCCTGGCCGCATCGAGAGGATCAGCCGCTTCAGCTCGGGGCTCGATTTATCGAGCGCGGATTCCGCAATGAATCCGAGATCGCCGCCGTTGGGCGTCGACTGCGGATCTTCCGAATAATTCTGCGCAACCATGGCGAAGTCCTCGCCCTGTTTCAGACGAGTCTCGATCGCCTTGATCTTCTGCCTCGCCTCGGCGTCGTTCTTCGCCTTGTCGTTCTTCAGATTGTGGACATTCGGGTCCACATTCGGCGTCACCAGGATCTGCGCCAGATGCACCTGCGGCTCCGGAAGATTGAAGCTGCCGCGGTTCGCGTTGTAGAAATTGGTCACGTCGGCATCGGAGATGTTGATGCGCGAGGAAATTTCCTTGTTGAACAGCTTCTTGACGCTTTCATCTTTCCGAATGTGTTCTTTGAGCTGATCGAGCGTGATGCCCCAGTCTTTGAGTTGCTTGTCAAACTCCTCGGTCGTGTAGGGCGCCTTCATTTCGGTGAGGCGCGCGGTCACGTCCGCGTCGGTAGCAACCAGGCTCGCCTTTTCGGCGCGCTGGAACATGATTTCGTTGTCGATCAGCGACCCGAGGATCTCCATGCGGCGGAGCTGGATCTGGTCTTCGTTCTCGCCTTCGGCTTTTTCGGGAAACTGCGAGCGGTAGGTGGAGTCAACTTCGCTGTAGTAAATGGGACGGCCGTTCACGGTGGCGGCAACGCCTTCCGGTACGGACTTGCTGCACGTAGTCAGCGCGATGGACGCGCCCAGAACGAGCAGCGCCGAACTCAACGGCAGGGCTCGCGGCGCGGCGAAAAGAGTGGCTCGCCGGTCTTTCATCAATGAGCCTTCATTATAATGGCCCTTACTCTATGAACGCAGGAATCGTCGGAACCGGAGCCATTTCGCATAAGCACGCCCAGGCGTACAAAAATATTGGCTTCCGGGTCGCCGCATGCACCGATATTAACCCCGCAAACGCGAAGGCTTTTGCCGAAAAATACGGCGGCGTGGCCGTCAGCAGCGTGGAAGAGATCTGCCGGATACCGGAAGTGGATTTTGTCGACGCCTGCACGTTCCCGGACTTCCGGCTGGAGCCGGTTGAGCTGGCCGCGAAATACAAGAAGCACGTTCAGGTGCAGAAGCCGATGGCGATCTCGACCGAGGTTTGCCGGAAGATGATCGACATGGCGAAGTCGGCGGGGATTGTGCTCGGCGTCGTGAGCCAGCACCGGTTTGACGATTCGTGCCTCTTCCTGCGGCGCGCCATCGATGCCGGCCGTCTGGGCCGCCTGATCCAGTGCGATGCCTACGTGAAGTGGTACCGCTCGGCGGAGTACTATTCGCGGCCGATCAAGGGAAGCTGGGCGACAGAAGGCGGCGGTGCGCTCATCAATCAGGCGATCCATCAGATCGACGTTCTGCGCTGGCTCGCCGGGCCGGTGAAAGACATCAAGGCGATGTGGCAGTTGGGCGCGCTGCACAAGATCGAGTCCGAGGATGTGGTCAATGCCCTGCTCCGCTACGAAAACGGAGCCACGGGCGTGATTCAGGCATCCACGGCGCTCTGGCCGGGCTATTCGGAGCGGGTGGAGCTGCACGGCACGAAAGGCAGCGCCATCATCACGGGCGACCAGCTCACCGCGTGGGACGTGCAGGGCGATGAAGAATTCGCGAAGACCGATCCGCCGCCGATTTCGAGCGGCGTGGCATCCGGCGCATCCGATCCGATGGCGATTTCGCTCACCCCGTTCGAGCGCCAGTTCCGCGATTTCGAGAGAGCCTGCAAAACGCATACGAAGCCGCTGGTGGGCGGCGAGGAAGGGCTGCAGGCGCTGGAAATTGTGGAGCGGATCTACAACTACTGCCGCGCATGAACTTCTCGAAATCCCAGCAGCTTTTTGAACGCGCCCGGAAGGCGATCCCCGGCGGCGTGAATTCGCCGGTTCGCGCCTGGCGGGGCGTCGGCGGAACGCCGGCATTCGTCGCGCGGGGCGAAGGTTCGCATCTGTTCGATGCCGACGGCAACGAATACATCGATTACGTTGGCTCCTGGGGGCCGCTGCTGCTGGGGCACCGGCATCCGGCGATTCTGGCGGCGATCGAGGAAGCGCTGACGCGCGGCACCAGTTTCGGCGCACCCACCGAGCAGGAAATCGAGCTCGCGGAAACGATTCGGGCCATGGTTCCTTCGATGGAGTTGGTTCGGCTGGTGAACTCCGGGACCGAAGCCACCATGAGCGCGCTTCGTGTCGCCCGCGGATTCACCGGGCGCGACATCACGATCAAATTCGAGGGCTGCTATCACGGGCATGTCGATTCGCTTCTGGTGAAGGCGGGGTCGGGCGTGGCCACTTTAGGTTTGCCCGACTCACCCGGTGTTCCTAAAGGGTTTAGCGATACCACCGTCTCCCTGCCGTTCAACAACGTCGAGGCGCTGGAACGGGCATTCGAGGCGCACGGATCGAAGATCTCGGCGGTGATCGTGGAGCCGGTGTGCGGGAATATGGGGTGTATTCCGCCGGTCCCCGGATTCCTCGAAGCGCTGCGGTCGGTCACCGCGAAGCACGGGGCGCTGCTGATTTTCGACGAAGTGATGACCGGCTTCCGGGTAGCGCCTGGCGGCGCGCAGGAACTTTACGGGATTCAGCCGGACCTCACCACGCTTGGCAAGGTGATCGGTGGCGGACTCCCTATCGCGGCTTACGGCGGCCGGCAGGACATCATGGAGCACGTCGCACCCAGCGGTCCGATCTACCAGGCAGGCACGCTCTCGGGCAATCCGCTCGCAGTCAGCGCCGGGCTGGCGATGCTGCGCTACATTCAGGCGAATCCCGGAATTTACGGCCGGTTCGATTCGATGACTGACGCCCTGGCAGCGGCCGCCCCGAAGGGTGTGACCGTAAACCGCGTGGGCTCGATGATGACCTGGTTCTTCACGCCCGCCCCTGTAACTGATTACGATACCGCTAAACACAGTGAAACCAGCCGGTTCAAGCGTTTTTTTCATGCAATGATCGAACGAGGAATTTACCTCCCGCCCTCGCAGTTCGAAGCCCTTTTCGTCTCCGCCGTCCACTCTGATGAGGACATTGCCCGCACCGTCCAGGCAGCGCGCGAAAGTTTCGAAGTTGCACTGGCCTGAACGTCGGTTAGAATAAGTACCTCGCGTGCCGCTGTATTACTTCTGGATCGCCACTGGACTATTCGCCGCTGCTATCACCCTGTGGCGCATCCTCCCGGAAGACCGCTCCCGGGTTCGCCCGGCGTTCGGTTTTCTTGTGCTCTGGGCGCTCGCCGACCTGATGTCCGCCGGTGCGGCCTACTGGAAGATTCCGGCCAACGTCGTCAACCAGGTGGGCCAGACGCTGCTGATTCTGACCGCGATTCAGACCGGCTGCCTGTTTCTGTTCGATCTCGTTCTGCGGCGCGTGCGGCTGCCGAAACTGGCGAGCGAAATGGCGATCGTGGTCGCCTACGGCATCGCGCTCTTCCACATGCTGAACCGCCTCGGCGTGGATGCCACCGGCCTGTTCGCCACGTCCGCGGTCGCCACGGCGGTGGTTGGGCTCGCCCTGCAGGACATGCTGAACAATCTCGCGGGCGGCGTCACGCTGCAGCTCGAAGACAGCATCAACGCCGGGGATTACATTCGCTGCACCGAAGGCACGGGGTGGGTGGAGCACGTGCGCCTGCGGCATACGTCGATCCGGACTTCCGACGGCGACACGGTCATCATCCCCAACAGCTTTCTGACCCGCACGCCGGTGACGATCATTTCGAAAGCCCACCGCAAATTCATTCCGTTCGTGATGCCATACGCGTACGATCCCCATGAGGTGATTCACGCGGTCGGCACCGCGCTGCGTGCCTCACCGCTTGAAAACGTAGCCGTGGAGCCCGCGCCACAGTGCGTGATTCAGGACATGACGCCGGGACACATCCAATATGCGGCCGTCGTCTGGTTCTCGAAACCCGGGACAGAATTTGGCCCTACGTCCGCCGTCCTCCACCGCATCTACTACGCTCTGCAGCGCGCCGGCATTCCGATTTCGGAAATTTCGATGCTGCTCGAGAAAAAACCGGATGCACCTCCGCTCGAAGAAGCGAAGCCCGAAGACATCCTCCGCCGCATCCCGATCTTCCGGCTGCTGGAGGAACACGATCTCACCGAACTGGCGAAATCTCTCCGGCGCCACTCCTTCGCTCCCGGCGAACTGCTTCTCCGCCAGGGCGATCCGGGCGATTCCATGTACTTCGTTCTGGCGGGGCGCGTCGGCATCACGTACCGGTCGCCCGATGGCGTGGAGCAACCGCTGGCCACCTTCGATTCCGGCGATTTCTTCGGCGAAGTTTCGCTGCTGACGGGCGAAGTGAGAGGCGCCACCGCGACCGCCATGTCGCGCGTGATCTGCTACTGCCTCGACAAGGCGGGGCTGCAGCGCACCATGGAGATGCATCCGGATCTCGCGGAAGACATGTCCGTCATCATGGCGCACCGGCAGCTGGAGCTGAACGCCGCGCGCGACCGTGGGGACCGCGAAACCGCGTTGCGGCGCGAAGCGGAAAGCCAGACTCAGATGCTCGCGCGGATTCGGCGATTCTTTGGCATTTCAACTTCATCCACGGCCGCCGGCTAGTGATAAAGTTGATCCATGTTTCAAGTTCAACGCTCCCCAGTGGTGCATGACGTTGTCGTGATCGGCTCCGGCGCCGGCGGCGGCACCACCGTGAAGGTTCTGACCGATCTCGGGGTCAATGTCACGCTTCTCGAAGCCGGCCCCATGCTCAATCCGATGAAGGATTTCAAAGAGCACGTGTGGCCGTGGGAAGTGAATCACCGCGGCAGTGGACCGAACGCCGAGTCCTATTTCGGCAAGCAACAGTGGAGCTACTGGAACGCCCCGAACGGTTACTGGGACGTTCCCGGCGAGCCCTACTCCGTGGCGCAGGACAGCGAATTCCGCTGGTTCCGCTCGCGCATCCTCGGCGGCCGCACCAATCACTACGGCCGCATATCGCTGCGCTTTTCCGATTACGACTTCAAGCCCCAGGAATTCGACGGGCTCGGCTTCGACTGGCCGGTGACCTACGAAGAAATGGCGCCCTGGTATGACAAGGCCGAAGGGTTCATGGGCGTCACGGGCACTCACGAAGGTTTCCGGAGCGCACCGGATGGCAACTTCCTGCCGCCGGTCCCGCCACGTGTCCACGAAATGCTGGTGCAGCGCGCTGGCAAGAAACTGAACATCCCGGTCATTCCGTCGCGCATGGCGATGCTGACGGAGGGGATCAACGGGCGACTGCCCTGCCACTATTGCGGACAATGCGGGCGCGGCTGCCACACGGCGTCGGCATTCACGTCGAGCCAGGCGATGATTTTCCCGGCGATGAAGACCGGCAAGCTCAACATCATTACGGGTGCGATGGCGCGCGAACTGATTGTGAACGATGAA
>CAZPZE010000880.1:0-14741 GCA_964590625.1 uncultured Solibacteraceae bacterium | reverse complement strand
GCCCGCTTCGGCATGTTCATCCACTGGGGCCTCTACAGCGTTCTCGGCCGTCACGAGTGGGCCATGGAAGATGAGGCCATCCCGGTCCATCAGTACGAGCAGTTGGCGAAACAGTTCAAGCCGAAACCAAACGCCGCCCGCGACTGGGCGAAGCTCGCCAAACAGGCTGGCCAGAAATACATGGTGATGACCACCAAGCACCACGAAGGCTTCTGCAACTTCAATACGAAGCTCACGAATTACTGCGCCCCCAAACAGGGCCCCGGCCGCGATCTGGTCGCCGAATTCGTGGGAGCGGCGCGGGCCGAAGGCCTCACGCCGGGCTTCTACTACTCGCTGATGGACTGGCACCATCCCGATGGAGCCCGCTGCGCCACCGATGAAGCCGCTCGCCGCCGCTTCGTCGATTACATCCACGGTCAGATCCGCGAGCTGATGACGAACTACGGCAAGATCGGCGTGCTCTGGTATGACGTTTCCTGGCCGCTCAACGCCGCGGGCTGGGAATCGGAAAAGATGAACAAGATGGTCTTCGATCTCCAGCCGGAAATCATCGTCAACAACCGCAACGCCCTGCAGGGCGATTTCGCCACGCCCGAGCAGAAGATCCAGGCGGAAACCGGCGGCCGCGCCTGGGAATCCTGCATGACCATGAACGATAGCTGGGGCTACCAGGCAACGGATGACGACTGGAAATCAGCCAAGACCATCACCCGCAACCTCATCACGTGCGCGCGCGATGGCGGCAACTATCTGCTGAACATCGGCCCGCGCGGCGATGGCTCCATTCCCGAACCCTCCGTCGAAATCCTGACGGCTGTCGGCAAATGGATGGACGGCAACAGCGTCTCCATCTACAAAGCCGAGCCCTGCAGCGTCAAGCGTTCCGCCAATGCGAATTTCACGCGCATCGGCAACACACTTTACGCGCACATCCATTTCTGGCCGGGCGAAGAATTTGTCATTTCCGGCCCGAAGATGAAAGTCCTCAGCGCGAAAATGCTGCGCACGGGCGCGCCGGTGAAAGTGATTCAGGAGGATCTGCGGGTTCGCTTCGTCGGACTGCCGAAAACGGCGCCGGATTCGCCGGTCACCACGATCGTCGCCGAGTGCGATGGCGTGCCGAAGCAGGATACGAACAACGTCCGGGAGACCCGCGAACGCGCCACGACGGCATAATCGAGCGGCCTACTTCTGATTCTGCGGCGCGCTTTCACCCATCAGCGGATCGTTTACCGTCGCCGGTTCCGGTCCGCTGTGCTGGTGGATTCCCATTCCCTGATCGGAGAAAAATGTCTTGCTGCCGCTCGAAGGATACTGCGTCGGCACCGCGCTGATGTTGTACCCGGCGGGCGTCGCCGTCAGAGTGAACTTGTAACCGCCCTTTTCGCCCGAGGCAAGGTCGCGCTCAATCAGATTGGCCGCGCCGGGACCTTCCGGACCGCTCGACGGTGGCCCAAGCTCGGTGAGGGACGACGCAAAACGGTTGTAGTTGGAGTAATACTGCACCTGCGCGGTCTGAATGGTTGTGATCGCTTTCGCCGCGCCGACTTCGCGCGCCCCGCGGACGGCATTATTGAGCTTCGGCAGCGCGACCGTCAGAATCACGAGGATAATCGCGATCACGATCAGCAATTCCATCAGCGAGAAGCCGCCGCGCCGCGTGCGGCGCCGTTCGGACAGGGAAATCGCAAGTCGGTCGGAAAACATGAAAAGTAGCCTCTCCAAGTTTATGACGCGCTGATGGCCGGAACCGTTCACCCCGAATGTGCGGCTTCGTGGATTCGCCGGATGCGGCGCAGAAAAGCAGGCAGTAGATCGAGCCGCAGGGCGTTGGCGCCGTCTGACAGCGCTTTTGCCGGATCGTCATGGACTTCGACGAAAAGACCGGAAATCCCCACCGCCGCCGCCGCGGACGCCAGCGGCTCGATGAACCGAGGCTGCCCGCCCGAAGCGCCTCCCCCCGCGCTCGGGAGTTGCACGCTGTGCGTGGCATCGAACACCACCGGCCAGCCGGCGTCCGCCATCACACGAAGCCCACGCATATCGACCACCAGATTGTTGTAACCGAACGAAGATCCGCGCTCGGTCAGCACCACCTGCCGGTTCCCTGTGGAAGCCACCTTGTCGGCCGCGTGATGAATGTCGTGCGGCGCCACGAACTGGCCTTTCTTGATATTGACGATGCGCCCCGAGCGGCCGGCTTCGAGCAGCAAATCGGTCTGGCGGCAGAGGAACGCGGGGATCTGGATCACATCCACCGCCTCCGCGGCTGGCCCCACCTGCTCCACTTCGTGGACATCGGTCACGATTGAAAATCCGCGCGCCCGGAGAGCGCTCAGAATCCGCAGTCCTTCCTGAAGCCCCGGTCCGCGATAGCCGTTGACGCTCGTCCGGTTCGCCTTGTCGAACGATGCTTTGAAAACGTACGGAAACCCCGCCGCCGCGGCGATCGGCGCGATCGCATCCGCCATGCGGTTTACGTGCTCTTCGCTTTCGATCACGCACGGCCCGGCCATCAGCACCAGCCGCGCAGGGTCGGTGAAATCTTCGAAACGGATCGCCATGCTGGTTTAGACGTCGTCCGGCAGCAACGGAGCCATTTCACGCGCCAGCCGGTGTTCGCGGAACTTGTACGCCGCGCCGACAAAAGACCGGAACAGCGGATGTGGCTCAAGCGGCTTCGACTTGAACTCCGGATGGAACTGGCAGCCGAGGTAATAGGGATGATTCTCGATCTCGCAGATCTCGACGTACGTCCCGTTCGGCGTCTCGCCGGTGATTTTGAGGCCATGCGACGTCAGGACTTCCTCGAATTCGCGATTGAATTCGAAACGATGCCGGTGGCGTTCGCTGATTTCTGTTACGCCATACGCCTGCTCCGCGAAGCTGCCGGGCTTCAGGACACAGGGCCAAGCGCCGAGGCGCATAGTGCCGCCCAGCTCATCAATGCCCTTCAGCTCGCGCAGCTTGTAGATCACGCGATGCGGCGCGGCCGGATTGAATTCCGTTGAATCCGCGCCTTTGAGCCCGCAAACGTTGCGCGCGAATTCGATCACCATCGTCTGCATGCCAAGGCAAATTCCGAAGTACGGAACCTTATTCACGCGCGCGAATTCGATGGCGTTGATCATGCCTTCGATGCCACGCTTGCCGAAGCCGCCGGGCACCAGAATGCCGTCATAGGCTTCGAGCTCCCGCTCCAGCCGCCCTTTTTCGAAGCTCTCGGCTTCGATCCAGTGGATGTTGACCTTGACGTTGTGCGCAATGCCGCCGTGCAGCAGCGCTTCCTTCAGGCTCTTGTACGAATCTTCATACTCGACGTACTTGCCGACCAGCGCAATATCCACCGAATCGCGCGGGTTCTGCATCGTGTGCAGCATGGACTTCCAGTCATCGAGATAGCGCGGGCTGGTGTGGTCAATGTCGAGATGCTTCAGTATGATTTCGTCTACGCCTTCTTCTGCGAAGACGATGGGAATCTCGTACACGGACGAGACGTCCTTGGCGGCGACTACGGCGTCCTTATCGACGTCGCAGAACAGCGCGATCTTGTCCTTCATGTCTGCCGGCAGCGGACGCTCCGTGCGGCAGAGCAGCACATCCGGCTGGATACCGATCGCGCGCAGTTCCTTGACGCTGTGCTGCGTCGGCTTGGTCTTCAGTTCCTGCGCGGCGCTGATCCACGGCACGAGTGTGACGTGCACGAAGATGCAGTTTTCGCGCCCCACTTCATGCCGCACCTGGCGGATTGCTTCGAGAAACGGCAGCGATTCGATATCGCCCACGGTGCCGCCGATTTCGCAGATCACCACGTCGACGTCGCCCGCCAGCTTCTTCACCGCGGCTTTGATTTCATTCGTAACGTGCGGAATCACCTGAACGGTTTTACCGAGATAGTCGCCGCGCCGCTCGCGCTGGATGATTTGCTCGTAGATGCGGCCGCTCGTCAGATTGTTGTCGCGCGTGAGCGGCGAATGCGTGAAGCGTTCGTAATGGCCGAGGTCGAGATCGGTCTCCGCGCCGTCGTCGGTCACGAAGACTTCGCCGTGCTGGAACGGGCTCATCGTGCCGGGGTCGACGTTGAGATACGGATCGAACTTCTGCAGCGAAACCGTAAGTCCGCGGCTTTCGAGCAGGCAGCCGATCGACGCCGCTGATATGCCTTTGCCCAGCGACGAAACCACGCCGCCGGTGACGAAAATGTATTTGTTCGGTGCGGCGGAAGTCTTAGGCATTCCGCACCGCCTGCCGTCCCGCCCGCAGCATCATCTGAACCCGTTCGAGATCGGCCGGCGTATCGACGCCCATTGATTCATAATCGGTTTCCACCACACGTATCACAAATCCGTTTTCGAGCGCCCGCAACTGCTCCAGTTTCTCGGCCTTTTCCAGAGGGCCGACCGGCATATCGGAATAGCCCAGCAGAAACTCGCGCCGGTAAACGTAAAGGCCGGTGTGCTTGAAGTGAACCGCCGCGGCATCGTCGCGCGTGTATGGAATCGGCGAGCGCGAAAAATAAATCGCATTGCCGAAGTGATCGGTCACGACCTTCACCACATTCGGATCGGTCACTTCGCGTGGATCGTCGATGCGTTTCTTCAGCGTGCCCATCGGAATTTCGGGATCGTCGAGCAGCGGAAGAATGGCGGCGTCGATCGCATTGGGATCGATCAGCGGCTCATCGCCCTGAATATTGACGACGAGCTCGGCTTCGGGAAACGCGGAGGCAACTTCGGCAACGCGGTCGGAACCGGAGAGATGGTCTTCGCGCGTCATCTGCGCGAGTGCGCCAAACCGGCGTGCTTCATCGCGAATTCGCTCATCGTCGGTGGCAATAACGATCTTCGAAAGATAACGGGCCATGGAGACACGCTCATGAACGTGTTCCAGCATAGTTCGGGAGTCGAGACGGGCTAGCGCTTTTCCGGGAAATCGGGAGGATGCGTACCGGGCCGGAATCACGCCCAGGATTTTCGCAGGCACACGCGATCTTACCATACCGGGAAAGTGTTTCGGCGATTCACGTGCAAGCAGCGAGGTTTCCGGCCATACATTGGTCTGGACCGTGCTGTGCTATGCTCCATGGCAGAAGGGGAGCGCACAAAGATGCCGTCCCGTAGCGTACTGTTTTTACTCGCTGCCGCAGCCATCGGGGGGTTCGCGGCGGATCCGCCACCAGGCCCCGCGCCGACCGACACGGCGCGCCAGATCGGGCTCTCACCCCTGACCGTAACCACTCCCGCAACATCCGGCAGCGCCGCCGGGAATTCCAGCAGTAGCGCGCGGGTGAGTATTGTGCCGGTGGCCCCCCCGGAACCCGCCGCGCCGGAAGCCGCGGGACCGCGGGCCGTGATTCGTTCCGACGTGGATGTCGTGCTGGTTCCGGTAACCGTTACCGACCCGATGAACCGGTTTGTAACCGGCCTCGATCAGGATGCTTTCGAAGTTTACGAAGACAAGGTGAAGCAGAAGATTGTCTCTTTCGGCAGTGAAGATGCGCCCCTTTCCGTCGGAATTGTCTTCGATACGAGCGCGAGTATGGGAAGCAAGCTTGAGCGCTCCCGCCTTTCGGTAGCGGAGTTTTTCAAGACCGCGAATCCGGAAGACGAGGCGTTTCTCGTGGAATTCAACGACCGGCCCCAGCTTGTAGTGCCGATGACGCACAATCTCGAAGAAATCCAGAATCGTCTTACATTTACGCAGTCCAAAGGACGCACGGCTTTGCTCGACGGCGTCTACCTGGCGCTGCAGACGATGAAAAAAGCGCGTAACCCCCGCAAGGCCCTGGTTGTCATTTCCGATGGCGGCGACAACAGCAGCCGTTACACCGCGACGGAGGTCCGCAATCTCGTGCGCGAGGCCGACGTTCAGATTTACGGTATCGGGATTTACGAACAGGGCGCCGCCCGCGGAAGGACCCCTGAGGAGCTTTCGGGTCCTGAAATGCTGAGAGATCTTTCGGAGCCGACCGGCGGCCGGCATTTCGTGGTGGATAACCTCCAGGATCTGCCGGACGTGGCCGCCAAAATTGGTATCGAGCTACGCAACCAGTATGTGGTCGGTTACAGTCCGAGTAATGGGGCGCGAGATGGGAAGTACCGCAGGATTCAGGTCAAAATTAATCAGCCGCGAGGGCTTCCTACCCTTCACGCGTATTGGAGAACCGGCCGGTTTGCGCCTACCAATTAGAACTTTCCTCAGTCTGGCTGTTGTTGCTGTTTTTGCCATTGCTCAAACGCCTCCCCCGCAGACGACGCCATCCGGGCAGCAGCCGCCCGCAACGACGGAGCAGGGCGTGGCCATGTTCTCCTCCGATGCGCGGTATGTGCCGCTGAATGTCACGGTGACGGACAAGAACGATCATCTGGTCACCAACCTGACGGAAAGCGCGTTCACCGTGCTGGAGAATGGCGTCCCGCAGCCGATCAAGATCTTCAAGCATGAAGATGTCCCGGTTTCGATGGGGCTGGTGATCGATAACAGCGGCAGCATGCGCACCAGACGGGCCGGCGTGGAAGCCGCGGCGCTCACGCTCGTGAAGGATTCAAACCCGGAAGATGAAACCTTCGTCGTGAACTTCAACGACGAGCCTTTTCTCGACCAGGATTTCACCGGCGACATTTCCGCGCTGCAGAAAGGCCTCGACCGCATCGACGCGAAAGGCGGGACGGCGATGCGCGACGCGATCCGCGTTTCGATCGATCACCTGCATGACAAGGCGAAGCACGATAAGAAAGTGATCGTCGTCGTCACGGACGGCAATGACAACGCCAGCATGGTGACGCTCGACAGCCTGACGAAACTCGCGCAGCAGGATGGAACGCTGATCTACGCGATCGGGCTGCTGAGCGACGAGGACAAATCGGAAGCCAACAAAGCGAAGAAGGCTCTGAAGGCGCTGGTGGACGCGACCGGCGGCCTGGTTTTCTTTCCGAAAGAAGTGAGCGAGGTCGAGCCGATCGCGCACGAAGTCGCGCACGACATCCGCAATCAGTATTCGATCTGGTACGCGCCGGTGAATGAAAAGCTGGACGGCTCGTACCGGGCGATCAAGGTGGCCGTGAAAGCGCCGGGCAATCCCGTGGCGCGCACGCGCGCCGGGTATTACGCTACCGATTCGCGGCGTCCCGGCAAGACTACGGAATGACAGGCGAGATCGACGTCGCGGTGCGGCTGGTCAAAGGATACTGGCTGGATCCGTGGAACAGTCCCTATCTGCGCTGGCGCATCGAAACCTGGTCCGGCATCCACGCCGACAGCATCAACCGGAAAGTATTTCTGCGCTTCGCCTGGGAGCACCGGAAAGACCTCTGGCGCTACCTGCACTGGGCCGCGCAGGAAGGCGGGAATTAGTGACTGAAGTCGCGTGTCCGCTGGTGTCACTTAAGGGGCACTAATTAGCTACCCGACGGTTCCTACGGGCTCGCCGGCGCCCACTTCGATCGGCAGCGTCGGCTGCAGTTTCTCCATATAGATGTAGATGGCCGGTGTGATGTAGAGCGTCAGGAACTGCGAGACGACCAGGCCACCGACAACCGCGAGCCCAAGCGCCTGGCGGGCGTCGCCGCCTTCGCCGTAGCCGAGGGCGATCGGCAGCGTGCCGATGAGCGCGGCGACGGTCGTCATCATGATCGGGCGGAAGCGGAGCAGACAGCCTTTGTAGATGGCCTCCTGCGCGGTAGCGCCGCGGCGGCGCTCCTGGATGGCGAAGTCGATCATCATGATCGCGTTCTTCTTCACCACGCCGAACAGCATGATGACGCCGACGAACGCATAGAGATCGAGCTGGCGATGGAACAGCAGCAGCGTCGCCAGCGCTCCGAACAGAGCGGAGGGCAGGCCCGAAAGAATCGTGATCGGGTGGATGAAGCTCTCATACAGAATTCCGAGCACGATGTAAATCACCACCACCGCAACGATCAGCAGCACCGTCAGATTGCGGAACGATTCCTCGAACTCTTTCACAGTCCCCTGGAAACTGCTGGTGATCGTGTTCGGCATGCGGATTTTCCCGAATGCGTTCTGAACGTCCGTGGTCGCCTGGCCCAGAGAGTAGCCGGGTTTCAGGTTGAACGAAACCGTCGTCGCGGGCAACTGGCCGAAGTGATTCACGGAAAGCGGGGCGACCGTGCGCTCCACCTTCACGAGCGAATCGAGCGGAATGAGCGGCCCGGCGGATGAATGCACATACAGGCTGTGCAGCGCGTCGGGCGAACGCTGATACTGCGGCTCCACTTCGAGGATGACCTGATATTCGTTCGCCGGCTGATAGATCAGCGAAACCTGGCGATCGCCGTAAGAACTCTGCAGCGCATCCTGAATGGCCTGAGGCGAAACGCCGAGCGACTGAGCGCGGTCGCGATCGATGTGAAGCATGGCCTCCGGGCTGGCGATCATGAGATCGGAATTGACGTCGACAAAGCCGGGAATACCGGACATCGCTTCCACCGCTTTCGGCGTCCAGTCGTAGAGCTGTTTCAGATCCGTGCTCTGGAGCGTGACGGAATAAACGCTGCTCGTGAACTGCCCGCTGACGGTGATCGGCGGCGGATTCTGTGGGAACGCCATGATGCCGGGCACCATGAAGAACTTGCCGCGCAACTCGGCAATCGTGTCGTCCACGGAAAGAGCGCGCTGATTGCGCGGCTTGAGCTGACAGAAAAAGATTCCCTGATTGCCGCCCTGCAGGAATGAGCCGCATGCCCTGATGTTCGGATCCGCCAGCGCAACGCGCGTGATGGCGTACTGGTGGCGCGCCATGTTCTCGAAAGAGACATCCTGCCCCGCCTGATCGAAGGCGAAAAAGAACCCGCTGTCCTGGCTGGGGATGAATCCGGTCGGCATGATTTTGAAAAGCCAGATGGTGCCGGCCAGCAGCAGGACCGCGACGGCGACGGTCGCCAGTTTGAAGCGAAGGGCGATGCGCAGCGTGAAATCATACATCCGCGTCAGCGCATCGAAACCGGCTTCGAACATCCGGTAGAGAAAATTGTGGCGCGCGCCGTGATCCATGCGCAGGAAACGGCTGCCGAGCATCGGCGTCAGGGTCAGCGAGACGAATCCCGAGATGAGAATCGCGATCGCAATGGTGACGGAGAACTCGTGCAGCAGCCGCCCTACGATTCCGCCCATGAAAAGCACCGGAATGAATACGGCGACCAGCGATATCGTCATCGAGACGATCGTGAAGCCGATTTCCTTCGACGCATTGAGCGCGGCTTCGATGCGTCCCTGGCCCATTTCCATGTGGCGCACGATGTTTTCCAGCATGACGATCGCGTCATCGACCACGAAGCCGACCGACAGCGTCAGCGCCATCAGCGAGAGGTTATTCAGGCTGTAGCCAAGCAGGTACATGGTGCCGAAGGTGCCGATGATCGAGAGCGGAACCGCTACGCCCGGAATGATCGTCGCCGAGATATTGCGCAGGAAGATGAAGATCACCATGACCACCAGGCAGATGGTGGCGAGGAGCGTGAGCTTCACGTCATTGATCTGGTTTTCCACCTGTTGCGAAGCATCGAACGCCATTTCAAGCGTGATCGAAGGTGGAATGCTGCGCCGGAGCTCCGGAATCAGCGCGCGGATGTTGGCCGCGACTTCCACCGTATTGGTGCCCGGCTGTTTCTGGATCGCAAGAATGATGCTGCGTGCGCCGTTGTACCAGCCTGCGGTCTTGTTGTTCTCCACATCGTCGATCGCCTGCCCGACCTGATCGAGCCGTACGGGCACGCCATTCCGGTAGGCAACGATGAGCGGCCTGTATGCGGCGGCATCGAGCAACTGGCCGTTCGATTTCAGAGTGAAAGCCTGCGCCGCGCCTTCCACTCGTCCGCCCGGCAGATTCGTGTTGCCCTGCTGGATGGCATGCTGAACATCGTCAATGCCCACGCCGTACGCGGCGAGCTTCTGCGGATCTACCTGAACGCGCACTGCGTACTTCTGGCCACCGTAGATCTGCACGCTGGACACGCCGTTGACCACGGAAAAGCGCCGCGCGAGCAGCGTATCGGCGTACTCCGTAACGGTGTAGGCAGGCAGCGTGGTCGAGTGCATCGCGAGATACATGATGGGCTGCTCGGCCGGATTGACTTTGCGGTAAGAGGGCGGGCTCGGCATGCCCGGCGGCAGATTGCCCTCCGCGCGCGCGATGGCGGCCTGAATATCCTGCGCGGCTTCGTCAATCTTGCGGCTGAGATCGAACTGGACTGTGACGTCGGTCCCTCCCTGGCTGCTCGATGAACTCATCTGCTTCACGCCGGCGATCGTCGAAAACTCCCGTTCGAGTGGAGTGGCGACGGCGGAGGCCATCGTCTCCGGGTCGGCGCCGGGAAGGCCCGCGCTGATCTGGATGGTGGGGTAATCGACGCTCGGCAGCGCGGCCACGGGCAGCGCGCGGTAGCCGAGAATGCCGAAGATCAGCACGGCGAGCGACGCGAGCGACGTCATCACCGGACGTTCGATGAAGGGGCGTGAAAAATTCAAAATGCGCTCCTACCTGCTTCCGCCAGAGCCTTCGCCCTCTGCGGCCGGAACGTTCATAATGTGGGCGCCGGGGGCGAGCATCATCTGGCCGTCGGTGACCACGGTTTCGCCGGCCGAGATGCCGCTGTCGATGATGGCTTTCCGGTCGAGCGTGCGGGCCACCGTAACTTTGCGGGCTTCCACGGATTTGTCCGGCTTCACGACATAGATAAACGTGCCGGCCTGGCCGTTCTGGACGGCTTCCGTGGGCACGACGATCGCGGTGCGTTTGGCATCCAGCACGAGGCGCGTATCCACGAACTGGCCGGGCCACCAGATGCGCTGCGGATTGGCCAGCGTGGCTTTGAGGTGAATGGTGCCGGTCTGGGTGTCGACCGTGTTATCGACGACGGAGAGCTGAGCAGTGGCGTGATGATTGAGGCCATCACGCGAGGTGACTTCGACGGGCAGCGAGCGGCCCAGGCCGTCGTTTTGGACCGCGTTCGTGTACTGCTCGGGTGCATTGAAATTCACGAAGATCGGGTCGATGCGATTGATGACCACAAGCGCCACATCGTTCACCTTGACGAGATTGCCGGCGTGTACCAGAAGATTGCCGAGGCGGCCTGAGACGGGCGCGGTGATGTCGCAGTTGCTGACGTCGAGCTTTGCGCGTTCCACGGCCGCCTCATCGACCTTGAGATTGGCCTGCGCCACCGCGACGGCGGCCAGATCGGAGCGCACGGCGGCGTTGGCAGCGTCGGCGGCGGTAGTGTACTGCAGGCGCTGCTGTTCGGAGATGAGCTTCTGATCGGCAAGAGCGACGAAACGTTTGGCGTCGGCGGCGGCCTGTGCCGCCTGGGCGGCGTCTTTCTGCTGGGCAGCCTGAGCCTGGGCGACCTGCGATCGGTCGCGCTCAATGGCTGCCTCGGCCTGCGTGAGGGCATCCTGGTATGGGCGCTTATCGATCTCGAAGAGAAGCTGGCCCTGCTGGACGTCCTGCCCCTCGGTGAAGCTGACCTTCATGATCTGGCCGGCGACCTGGGATTTGATTTCGACGCGCGAGGAGGCGTCGATTGTGCCGACAATATCCACTTCGAGCGGCACGGTTTCAGACGCCGCAGTTGCCGTGGTGACGGGGACGGGAGGCATGCCGCCGCCCGGAGCACCGCCGCCCGCAGCCGCGGACGTGTTCTGCTTGCTGCATCCCGTTGCAAGAAGCGCAAGGGCGATAAATAGACACGAATTGCGATGACGGTACATCAACATGGGGGAAAACGCGGAATTGGACCCGGTTGTTCCAGTTTATCCCTTGTCGATGAGTGCTGAACCCCACCCTAAATCGCGGGGGGGGCAGCGATCCCGACTGTTTACTTGGAGCTGGAAGGCGTCGACGCAGTGGAAGCGGGCGCGGATGCCGGCGCGGGCGTCGAAGAAGATGTGGATTCCGTCTTCGCACTGCCCGATTCGGACTTTGTCGTGTCGCTCTTCGCGTCCGTCTTCGATTCGCCCGGTTTACTGGAACTGCCTTTGGCGTAATCGTTCACATACCAGCCCGAGCCTTTGAACTGGAGGGCAGGGGCCGAGATAAGGCGGTCCACGGGTCCGCTACCGCACTCCGGATGGACGGTGAGCGGTTCATCGGAGAACTTCTGCATCGCTTCGAATTTCTTCCCGCAGGAATGGCAACGATACTCGTAGATCGGCATACTTCGGTCTCTATTTTATCAATGGCACAAAACAAAACCGGGCGCGCCCGTTTGGGTGCGCCCGGTTTCGGGTGACTTCGGCTGATCGATTACTTCTTTGTTCCGGTCCTGGGAGCCGCCTTTTTCGGGGCAGCTTTCGACGTGCCCTTGGCAGCGCCACGGCCGGCCCGGCCCGGGGCCGCGCCATCCGGAACGAACTTGATGTCGTCCGGCAGGCCGGTAATGTCGGTTTTCGGTTCCTGAACGTTGATCGTCAGTACGTAGTTGGGATCCTTCGTATAGGCTTCCACCACGCCCTTGAACTTGACTTCGGTGCCTTCCGGAATGGTGCCCTTGATGTTGTCGTCAAACTTCAGCAGGCAGTCGCCAGCCGGAGCGTTGTCCACATTGACGAGGATCGACTTCGGATCGGGCTGAGAAACAACCTTCGCCGTGAACATATCCGGTCCCTTGTAGCTGTCGCTCTGCGCAGGCGGGAAACCGACATCCTTCAGGTTGGCGAAGTAAGCGTCACCCTGCATCATGAGAGCGTTTTTGATGTTCTCCCAGAAATCGAGGTCCGGGTGCTGCGCGGCCCAGGCAGCGTGATCCTTGGCCTTTTCGGCTTCGATATCGTTGATGCTCTTCAGGTGGAAATCGGCCGGCGGCAGAGCGGAGGATGCAGTCTGCTGGATCAACTGATCGAGACCTTCCGAACTGCCGTGATAGTTCGTGTAGTTCTTCTTCAGCGAAGCCTCGGCCGCGGTCTTCACGGCGGGCTGCAGCGCGGTGGGCCCGGTGACCTCAAGAGATCGCGCGAGGTGATACAGGGCTTCCGAGTAGCGGCTCAGATCCTTGCCCCCGTTCGCCGACATCTCATGAAGAATGGTGGCACCGAGCTGATAGGAAGCGACCGCCTGATTGGGGTCAATCTGGAGAAGCTTCTTCAGTTCGTCTTCAGCGGCCTGATCGTTCTTCTGAACGCCGGCGATGTATGCCATGATCAGGTGCACCTGGGATTCGGTCCCTTTGCGTGCGGTCGCCCACTGATCCGCCGTGATGTTAGCGGGCTTCACGGAGTCGTCGAAATATTCCTTGAAATGCGCTTCCAGATCCTGACCGGCTTTCTGGCCCGCGGCGAGAACCGCGGGGTCAGTCTTTGAATATGCCGTTTGCAGGATCTTGAGCTGCGCCTGGGCTTCCATCAGCAGACGCTGATTCTTCAGGTTCGACTCGGGATACTGTTGCTCCCATTTTTTAAGGAGCTCCAACTGCTTGGCGGGGTCTTTTTCGTTGCCAGCGGCGAGACCGATATCGGATTCGCCCTGATCTTTCCACTGAGGCTGAGGCGCAGCCTGGCCCCAGACCAGCGCCGTCAGTGAGCCGGCGATCACGGTCCCAGCCACCAATCTCGTCAATCGATTCAACACTTTCCTTGCCTCCCGATGTAACGGTCCCTCACCGCCGTGTACCCATTGCCCCCCGGGACGTGCGCTGAGGGCAATAGCGGAGTATATCAAAACACTGCCTAGTGTATAGCAATCCCTGTACCGCGATGTAAAGACGCCGGCTAAGGTTCCGGGGTTCCCCAGGGCGGGAACAATTTGACACAGGCCGCCGCGTCTCAGTTTCCATTATTGCTTACTTTCCGGGCGTGGTACTATCGCCTGGACGCGGCAGTCGCCCTCCCGTCCGAAGGCATGCGGCTCGTCATTCTCCACTACCATCTTTTCAAGAACGCAGGATCGACGATAGAGGAAATGCTCGATCACAGTTTCCACGGGCGTTTCCGCAGGATCGAAACTGCCGACGCCAGCGGAATCGTGACAGATCGCGATTTGCTGCAGCATATATATGACGGGCGAGGCGTACAGGCCGTTACGAGCCACCAGATTCGCTACCCGATGCCGCAGGCCGCGGGGTGTCTGTTCTTCGATATCTGCTTTGTGCGCGATCCGCTGGACCGGCTGCGTTCTTTCTACGATTATTTCCGCCAGCGGCCGGACCCGTCGAATCCGATCAGTGTGCTGGCGAACCAATGCGCGATGGGCGAATTTGCGGCTCGAATGATTCGTGAGCAACCTCTGTTTGTGCGCAACAACCAGGTAAATCTGCTGGCGTGCGGCGGCGATTCCGATGAGCCAGGCGAACGCGATCTGGATTTGGCAATACGGCGCCTGCAGGCGGCGTCATTTCCCGGTGTGGTGGATTGTTTCGAACAGAGTATTGCGGCGGGAGCGGTCTGGTTAGGGCAGGCGTTTCCGGAGCTGGATTTGGATCGAGCGGCGGTGAATGTGTCGAGGGGGATGGAGGGCAGTGTTGAGAGCCGGATCGCGGGGATGAGGGAGGCGTGTGAACCCGAGATCTTCGAGCAACTCATGAGGATGACGGCGCTTGATCGGCTTCTTGTTTCTTCGGCGCGCGCGGATGTATTGCGACGCTTTCGTGAAGTCGAAGACGCCGGGCAGAAGCCCGGCGGCTCCCCTGGGCAACCAGCTGAAGCCCCGCCCCACGGCGGGGTGATTCAGGGGTTTGGGCGGGAGAGAAAATTGCGGGCGGTTTTCGATTCTGTGTTCTATCTGGAGA
>CAZPZE010000879.1:0-3669 GCA_964590625.1 uncultured Solibacteraceae bacterium | reverse complement strand
GTCACCAGTCCCACCTTCGTCCGCGCATCGATGTCGCACTTCGCGAGATCCGGCAGCATCAGCACGATATCGCCGCGGCGATTATTCGCCTCGATGTCCCCCGCAACGCCGGTGATCCCCACATATCCGTTCGCATGCGTGACCACCAGGTGCGAATTCCGCGGCACGCGAATCACATAATCCGCATCCGCGTGAATCCCCACATGCAGCACCCGCTTCGCGAGATTCGGATGGTGGTTGAGGTCCGTCGTAATCACCAGTTCCGAAGCCGATGGATACGAAGTTTTGATCTGCGCTTTCGCCGTCTCGCTGGTAATGATCTCGACCCTCGCCTGATCCCACGCTTCGATCGACATGTAGCCATCGGCCCGATCGATCCGGATGGTGCCGCCGGGCGCGAAGTCCATCGTTTCCGTGCGAGGCGCCGCCGCGATCGCAGCCGCCGCCCCGAATGCAAGAAGGAGAGAAACCCGCGCGATCTTCATATATTTCAGAATATTCTTTCCTGTTTTTTCAGCGTTCCCACGGACGCCACGTTGGCGATCGAAAACGACGCCAGGTACTGATTCTCCGCCACGGTTCCGAAATCCAGCCGCCGCACCTGCACGCTGAACCCGCAGCAGCTCGTGTTGTAAGTGACCTCGGCAATACCGTATTCGAGCAGCGACGAGCGATAGTCATACACCATCGAGAACGCCGCATTCAGGCCTTTGCGGTTGTTATCGCCGTAGCCGAACGTGGTGCGGAACTGGTTCGCAGGCGGCGCGATGTCCACATTCGGGTGGATCTGGTCGCTGCCGGCATTGATGAAGAAACGGTGATAGCGAACGTTCGCCGAAACCGAGCTGTTGACGATGCGCTGCCGGTCCGGATCGAAATCGCCCTGCCACTGGAGGCTGAGGCCCGTGATGGGAGTGGCGCGCAGCGTGGAAACGATCGGCGACGTGTGCCGGATGCCGTCCAGAAATGAATAGCCCGTGAGGTTCAGCTCGCTCGTGAAAACGTTGCGCTGGCCGGGAATGAGCGCTCCGCCAAAAGTCGGATCGAAATAGTATTTCGCGGCCAGATCCCAGGAGAAAACTTCGGTCACCGTGTTGCCGCGCTTCGCATAGATCCGGTTGGTCAGCCCGAACTGCATCTCGCGCGTATTGGTGAGCAGATCGGTGGGGTCGAACAGCAGCGTGTCATTGAAATCCGGCACACCCGTCACGTAATCGTAGCGGACGCGCGGCTCGATCACGTGCTTCAGCTTGTCCCCGAAAATCGTCTTCCTGTTGAAGATGCGCGCGATCGAAGGAAAGATGAGATCGATCTTGCCCTCCGGCGCGTTACGCAGCAGACTGGTGCTCGAAACAACGTAGTTCGCCAGCGTCTGGCTGTAATATCGCTCATGCAGCGTGGCTTCCGGCAGCAGCGTGAAACCGCCGAAGTGGAATGCCGTCGCGACGGACGGCTCGAACTCGGCGCGCGCGCTGAACTGGCTCGTCGAATAGTAGTAGGGCGAAGGCTGCCCCTGCGGCTTCGGCTCCACGCGATGAAAAAGCCCCAGATCGGCGTGCAGCGTGTAGTAGAGCGGCACCGCTCCTCCGCTGAGCTGCTGATAACCGGTGTTCAGCTCGGATTCCGGCAGCGACCGGATCTCCACCGAATTGCCCGCCGTCGTATCGAGAAAGTTTTCCGTGCGCGAGGCGGATACGTCAAACGTGTACGACCCGAAATGCTTTTCCAGGTAGCCCATCGACTGCGCTTCGGAAATGATGGCCTGCGTGAAGGAATCGGTGAACTGCTGGTGGAAGAGATACGAGCTCAGGTAATCCACCGAGCCCCTCGCCACCCATCCGTTCCCGAATGCCAGGCTGCCCGTGCCCGTGATGCTGTATCCGGGCGCTTTCAGCAGCGTGCTGCCCTGCTGGATACCGCGATCCTGCACGCCATAGAAGATGAGGTTGAAATCGGAACGTTCGCTGGGGCGTCCGCGGAAGTCAATGTTGTGGGCGAAGCCGCGTTTCGTGAAGTCCTGGAGAACGTAGCTGACGTCCATCGAGCGGCCAAGCGTCTGGTAGTAGCCGAGGCCAAGCATGAACCCGCGCACTGAGCTGTTGCCGATATTCGGCGTGAGAAAGCCGCTCTGGCGCGGTTCGGTCTTCAGCGACTTGTGGAACCACGGGAAGAAGAAAACCGGGAAGCTGCGGAAGTGGTAGACGGCATTGTGCGCGATGGCATGATCGCCGGGGTAGTAGTCGATTCGCTTGCTGTTCATCGTCCACCACGGGCTGGGCATTTGGCAATCGGTGATGAACGAATTGTGCAGCACGTACTTCTCAGGCAGCTTGTCCACCGTCACGGCTTCGAAATAAAACGGCTCCTGCGACGTCAACACGCCCGGCCGCGCGACGATCTTCGCTTTCATATAGCCGCGCACGTCTTTGAATTCGCCGCTCTCCGTGTTGGTGTTGTAGGTTGCGCTCGAAGCATAAAGGATTTCGTTCTGCACGTAGTCGCGGTAATAGACGCGGCCGGTGGCCGTGGCGATGCCCTTCACCTCGTCGTAATCGACCGAGTCCGCCTTGAGTGTGGCGTCCGGAAATTCGAAAACCACCTGGCCGTTCCCTTTGCCGCGCAGATGATAGACGTGATCCGCGCTGATCACCTGGTCAACGCAGTCCGCCACGGTGGCATTGCCGCAGTCCGCTGAATACGGCACATCACGTGTGCTCTTCGGCGCGTTCGGCCGCGCCACGCGAACGCTGAAATCCGGCCGTTCGGTGGACTGCTCGTTCTCCTGGTCCGGGGTGGGCCGGGGCGGCGGCGCGGCGCTGTCGGCGGCCCTGCCAAAATCGGGTAACAGGGCGATAAAGGCAAGGGTGAGAAGTATCGCCGAAATATTTGAAAAAACTGGCGTTTTTTCGTGACAAGCCGCGCGGATTGTGTTACTCAGAGAAATAGGGACTGTGCGGGGAAAGATCCTCAATTCGCAACCGTAGCACGGCATTAGTTGCGTGGCAAGAGGCGGCTTTCCCGAAGGCGAATTCCCGAAGGCGCGGCGGATGAAATCGAGCGCCCGCGAAAGAACAGAAGAGAGCAAGAAATGCGTTGCCCGCACTGCGGATTGATGAACGGAGAAGACGACCACCGCTGCCTGCATTGCGGGCGGAGAATTCCGGGGATCGTCGTGTCGGCGCCCCCATCCTACATCGGCGCAACCGCGCTGGCGGTTTCCGAAGCGCCGCCTGTGGAGCGTAACATGGCGGAGCGCAATCGGGACGTGAGTCCCACGCCCGAACAGGCTCCGCTCTTTCATCAGACGCCGCAACAGCCCGTGCCCGGCGCAGCCGCCGTCCCCAAGGTGATTCCGTTCGAAGCGATCCAGCGCCAGGCCGGCATCCGCGCGGCTGGCATCGTTCCCGCGCCGGCGCCTGTTGAGGAATCCGTAAAGAAGCCCGCGCCGCCGCCGCGCGCCGCGAAGAAGGCGCCACCAACCGGGCAGGGAAATCTGGATTTTCGTCCGGGCAGCGCGCAAAACGAGAAGGTCCTCGCCACCGGCGTGCCCGCCCAGGTTTCGGGCGACGGCCGCGTCGCTCCGCCCATGCGCCGCCTGACGGCTGGAGCGATGGACGCGGCGATGGTGGCGATCGGTTTCGGCATCTTTGTGGGAAGCGCCTTTATCTC
>CAZPZE010000878.1:0-17989 GCA_964590625.1 uncultured Solibacteraceae bacterium | reverse complement strand
TCTCCCTCAGCGTTTCCGTCGTCTCGCTGATCGACTTTCTCGCCGCTCTCAGCCTGCTGATCTTCTTTGCGGTTTATTGGTCCAGGGCCTGAACGTCAGCCTCGCCCGCGCGACGCTCCGCCGCCCAAACCGCCCAGGTCGATCAGCACCGCGATCAGCAGCCACAGCAGATTGATTCCCGCGGTTGGAAGATGACTGTTGATCTCCCAGGCATAAACAATCGTGGTGAGGGGAAGGAAAATAAATCCGAGCAGCGGCAGCAGCATCTCGCCGTGAAACGCTCGCTGCAGATACGTGCTCGTCAGATACATCACCGCGAGAATCACGCGCGGGAACAGCAGCAGAATGATCAGAAACAGGCAGGGCACGCGGCTCTCCTCTCGCGGCGAGGCCGCGTGCCCTGAATTATTGCAACTTTGCGCCCACTACTTCTTCTGCGGTTCGCTTGAAGGCGGCACGATCCTGTTCAGCCGCATGTAAGTCACAAGATTTCCGTAGTGTTCCCACGTATGGGCCGCCTCGTAATCCATCGTCGAGACGCGCGTCAGTTTCATCCCCTCGAAATTGACCGTCTCCAGCGCCGATGCCGGGGTAAGCTTTGCATAATCGGCCTCGCAGCCGGCGAACTCGCGCTTCAGCGCCGCGATCAGACCGGCCTTCGTCGTTACGGTCTTCTCGATCGACTCTGTGGAGGGCTTTCCGCCAGTTGCCGCCGCGCAGATATGATTCGAGGCATCCGCTATGTGTCCGAACAACTGCCCGATCGTGCGCACTTCCGGCGTTGCGCGGTAGGAATACAAATTCTCCGGAATCTTCTCGGCCGACCGCAGCACGAAGTCCGAGACCTGCGCGAGCATCTGATGCGAACTATCAATCAGCGGATTCGCCGCCGGCTTCGCCTGGCCGAACGCCATCGCGGACGCCGCCGCAAACGTCAGAAACGTCTTCACAAAAACCTTCATCTCAATTTCCTCTCATTTGTTGTTTTTCAGATCTTCCGGAAACACGCCGCGCCCCGCCGGCGGCGGGAACATGCCTTTCAGCAGCACCAGCCGCTTGCGCAGGCAGCGGCTCGGCAACTGCCGCGGACCGGTATCCACATCGATATCGCAGCAGATCCCGTGCAGGTAAAGCGTCATCGTGTCCTCAAACGATTGCCGTGCGTAATCGCGGAAAGGCTTGCCGTCGCGGCGCGCATTGGTGGGCCGCCGCAGCATCGCCTGCTTGAGTCGCCAGCTTCGCTCATCCACCTCACCGTGCATTTCGCTTGTCAGCTCTTCGCGCAGCAAACGGTGCCAGCCCTCCAGAACTTTGTCCGGCCACCGGTGGGAGAGAAGCGATGCGATCTCCGCATAAAAGAAGTAATGATAGTCGGCGATCTGTTCATCCCGAACCGTGAAGAAAAGCGTGGCGAGATCCTCGTGTTCCACACGCGCCGAAAGCACCAGCCGCGTCTCGGGCGGCTTCACCTCGGTCACCATCGTCGCGCCCCGGCCTGATCCCTTTTCGAGATACGGCGCCAGCACAATCGCCACCTTCGGCAGCAGATTCCGCACCGAGGGCGGCAGCGATTCGATCGGGTCGTAAAGATATTGCCGCTGGTCCTCCTCGGCAATCGGCGTCATGGCATGCCAGGAGAACTGCTTGTCGATTTCGACTAATTCCGGGCGAATGCGGCGCGCCAGATCGTCAATGGAATCGTGTTCGTGGCTCTCGCGCGGGCGGGCGTTTTCGGAGGGGGCGGATTCGATCTTCTGTCTTGCCATCTGTGAGATACAGGCAACCGGCGAACCATTGCCGGACGCCTGATTGTAACAGGCAGCCCCAGCCGGCCCCATCCGGCGAGACGCTAATCTGGTTGTTTGGGCACCTTTCCCAAATCCGTCCTGATCTCCGCGGGCGAAGCCTCGGGCGACTACTACGCCGCCCTGCTCGTGGAGGAATTGCGCCGCCGCTGGCCGGAAACCGAGTTTTTCGGCTGCGGCGGCCCCCACCTGCGCGCCGCGGGGCTGCGCACGGTTGTGCGATCGGAAGATCTCGCGGTCGTTGGAATCGTCGAGGTCATCGGACACCTGCCGCGCATCTGGGGGCGGTTCCGCGACCTGATTGCCGAAGCCCGCCGCGTGCGGCCCGAGCTCGCCATCCTGACCGACGCCCCCGATTTCAACTTCCGCGTCGCTAAAAAGCTGAAAAAACTCGGGATTCCGGTCATCTATCTGGTTGCCCCGCAGGTCTGGGCCTGGCGCGAGGGCCGCGTCAAAACCATGCGCCGGATCATCGACCGCCTCCTCTGCATTTTTCCCTTCGAGGAAGCGTGGTTTCGGGCGCGCAGCGTTCCGGCGGCGTACATCGGGCACCCGCTCGCGGGCCGCGTCAAACCCCGGTTATCGCGCGAGGAGTTTTTTCGGAAACACAATTTACCGCTGAACCGTCAACTGGTTACAGTGCTACCCGGCAGCCGCCCCAGTGAAGTTCTGCGTCATATTCCCGCGCTTCGGGACGCGGCCGAGCGCCTTTCGCGCGATCGCGAGTTGAGCTTCCTCCTGCCTGCCTCGCCCCACTGCGGTGCGGCATTTTTCGCAACTGCGCTGGCCGGCAGTCCCATCCGGCCGATCGAAGGTGAAGCCTGGGATGCGATGGCGCACTGCGATCTGGCGCTGGCTGCGAGCGGCACCGTGACGGTGGAGGCCGCTCTGCTGGGAGCGCCCATGGTCACGTTTTACAAGGTGACGCCTTTGACCTATGCGATCGGCAAACCGCTGGTCAAAGTGCCGTTTTATTCGATGGTGAACCTGATCGCGGAAAAGCGCGTGGTGCCCGAGTTGATTCAGGACGATATGACAGGCGAACGCATTGCCGCCGAAGCCGCCCCGCTGCTCAGCGACGAATTGGCCGGAGCGAAAATGGAGATGAAGAAAGAATTAGCCGCGGTTGCGGCAAAGCTGGCGGGTACGGCCGACGCAATTCAGTCGGCGGCGGATGAAGTAGTGGCAGTTTTCGGGAGGTTGCAGTGAAGAGAGTTTTTTCGATCGCGATGGGAGCCGCGCTGGCGGCAACGGCGTTGTTTGCGCAGCAGTCCACTTCGCAGCAGCCCGGTTCGAGTGCCTCGCATATCGACGTGGATGGCTACACGATCGATGCCAGTGTCGATCCGGCCAGCCAGACGCTGAAGGCCAGCGTCGCCGTGCGTTTCGTCGCGATGGACGACCAGGTGAACTCCGCGACGTTCGAGCTCAACAACAACCTCAATATCTCCGAAATCAAAGACGCGCAGGGGAATTCGCTGAACTCTTCGCGCACGGCGTCCGACAATACGGTCCGGGTCACGTTCCCCAACAATCTGCCGCGCGGCCAGATGACCGAAATCCACTTCGTCTATGACGGCCGGCTCGCCGGCGGCGAAGACTCCCCGGTCTACGGCATCAAATTCGCGGCCATCCAGAACGACTACGCATTTCTTCTCTATCCCGCGCGCTGGTTCCCCATCAACGGCTACACCTGGGACCGCTTCACCGCCACCATGAACATCACGGTGCCGCAGGGCTATACAGTCGCCGGCAGCGGACTCCCCAGTTCGAAGCCGGATGCGAGCGGCGGCACGATTTTCACCTTCGAATTCAACAAACCCTCCTTCCCCGGCGATATCGCGGTTATGAAGGGTGACCCCACGAAGGTCTCTTCGGGCGGCGTCACGACCACTCTCTGGTTCCGCGGTCCGCAGGCTGAATTCGCGAATGCGTACGGGGAGAGAACGGCGCAGATGCTGGAATATTTCGTGTCGCTCTTCGGCCTCGCGCCCTACGCGAATCTGACCGTCGTCGAAACAGCGGATGGCGCGCCGAACGGCTACTCGGCGCCCGGCCTGATTTTCCTCAACCCGCGGGCGATCGCGAAAGAAGTGAATGACAACGTGCTTGCCAACCAGATCGCGCGCCAGTGGTGGGAGATCAACGTCTCGCCGATCAATCGCAATCACATCTGGCTCGAAAACGGCATGGCGCTCTATTCCGAAGGCCTCTGGGCCGAGCACGATAAAGGTCCCTCCGCGCTTGAGCAGCGCATGCACGATACCGACGTAACGGCGTTGACGGTTGATGAGGTCCCGATGATCCAGGCCGCGCGCCTCGACGATTATTCCCCCGAATACTGGGCCCTCACCGCCAGCAAAGGCGCGGCCGTGATGAGCATGCTGCGCAGCACCATCGGCGATGACAAATTCTTCGCGGCCATCAAGGATTTTCTGAAGCAGAACGCCTGGAAATCCGTCTCGACAGCCGATTTTCGCACCGCCTGCGAAGCGGCCAGCGGCCAGGAACTGCGTTACTTCTTCGTCCAGTGGGTGGAGAACAATCTCGCGCCTGAATTCAAGCTGGAATACACGATCTTCCGCACCCAGAAGGGATTCCGCGTGCAGGGCAAGATCACCCAGGATCTCGATACTTTCCGGATGCCGGTTGATCTCCGCATCGAAACCGAAGGCAATCCCGAAGAGAAGCGCGTCGAGGTCATGGGCACTTCATCCGAATTCTCGGTCGAGACTTTCGGTAAGCCGAAGAGCGTGATCATCGATCCCGGCAACAAGGTGCTTCGCATGAGCCCGAAGATGCGCGTCGATGTCGCCATCCGCAAGGGTGAACAATTCGTGCAGATCGGCGAATTCGCCGAAGCTCTCAAGGAATACCAGCGCGCTCTCGACACCCAGAAGACCAGCTCGATGGCTCACTACCGCGTCGCCGAGGTGTTCTTCCTCCAGCACAACTATCAGTCCGCGGCCAACGAATTCCGCGAAGCGCTGAATGGCGACAATGATCCGAAGTGGATCGAAGTCTGGTCGCACATTTATCTCGGCAAAGTCTTCGACCTGACCGGGCAGCGCGAACGCGCCGTCAACGAGTACACTCTGGCGCAGCGGACGCGCGATAACACGCAGGGCGCGCAGGAGGAGATTGAGAAATACCTGCACACCCCGTATTCTGAGAAGAGCAAGGAACTTGTCTGAACTCCTCTCTCGGCCGGCTTTTTCGTAGATTTGCCGTGATCCCGTTCGTGCTGGCGCTCGCCGGCGCGCTCGCGGGGTCACCCATCAATCTGCCCTCGGAGCCGCCCGGCAGTGAGCCAGGTCAGATTTTTGAGCTGCAGGATTATCGCTGGGTTCCGGTTTCGGTGAAGCGCACGCCGACGTTCATCGAATGCAGCTTCCAGGTGGTCTCGGGCGGCGCTTCCGTCCATGCCGAGCTTCTGACTGAAGCCGATTTCATTCGCTTTCGACGCCACCGCGAGTACGAGGCGCTCGAAGAAACGAAGCCGGGCCACATGGGCGGCTTTTCCCATATGGTGGAGACGCCCGGCCAATACCGCGTCGTGATCATCAATGACCGCCGCGCCCCGCAAACCGCGGTTTCGCTCAGCGTGCGCGAGACGGTGGATCCTCCGCCTTCCATGCTTTCCGTCGGCATCTCGCCCCGCCGCCAGTTCTTCGTGATCTTCGCGGCGCTCACGCTTTTTTTCGGCACGGTCACGTGGTCCGGCTCCAGACTCCTTCGTGCCTGGCGCAGCCGCTGACCCCTATTCTCGATTGGCGCGGAATATGCTACGATTCCGCGATATGCTTCCCAAAACTGTGGCGGTGCGAATCCCCGATCTCCACCGTTCCGCCTTCTGGATCTACGGCATCACGGCCACGGTCATGAAGGATCCCTTCGGAGTTGTGCTTCGCCATGCGGCCATCACCGGGTGGGTTGACCCTTCCGTCCAGGAGGAAGGCTTGCGCTCGCTCGTGGTTCTGACCCTCATGGCGCGTCAGTTTCTCGCCGCCGGCATTTACTTCGACCGCGCCTATCTGGCACCCGAATCGGCCGAGCAGTTTCCCCGGCGCAACTATCCGTTCGACTTCCTGTTCGGCCTCACGGAACTGCTGACCGTGGTGGCCGCGTCCATGATTGTCGCTGTCCCCAATCGCTTCTTCGATGTGCTCGCGATCGGCAGCCTGATCTGGGAAACGGTCTGGCTAGCCGCATCGAAACTCGCCCGCTACTCCACGCCGCGCCTGATCGCGCGCGAGGCGCAGATCACGGCATCCATCTTCACGGCCGCTGTGATCACCCGTCTTTTCATCGGCGAGATCCATACAATGGTAATCCTGCTGGCCCTTTGTTTTGCTCACCTTGCATGGATGGTGGCGCGCTATAACCGGACGGAAGCCGAAGCTTTGTTTAAGACAACGTAAATTAACGAAACTTCATTTTTCGTAGGACGTCGTTAAGGTACGATGACGCCCACCAACTTTCAGAACGCTGCAAGATCGCACACCAGTCTTCTGGCCGCCGCGGAAAAGCGCGCCCTCATTGCCATTGCGAAGCGTCTTCCGCTCTGGATCAACTCGGACCACCTGACCGCCGGCGGCTTTCTCGCTCTACTCGCCGCAGGCGTCAGCTACGGGCTGGCCCGGCAGCATCCAGCCGGGCTGCTTTTCGTGATCCCGCTGCTCGTGGTGAACTGGTTCGGCGATTCGCTCGACGGAACTCTCGCGCGCGTCCGCGATTGCCAGCGTCCACGCTACGGGTTTTACGTTGATCACATTCTCGACGCCGTCGGTATGTCGGTACTTATGGGTGGAATGACGCTATCGGGCTATATTTCACCCATCGTCTCTGCGGTATTTTTGATCGCGTATCTGCTGCTTTCGATCGAAATCTATCTCGCCACCTACGCGCTCGGCGTTTTCCATCTCTCCTACTGGAGCTTCGGCCCCACCGAGCTTCGCATTCTCCTGGTGATCGGCAACCTCTTCGCTTTCCGGCGTCCGGATGCCGTCATTTTCGGCCATTCGTTCCTTTTGTTCGACGTCGGATTCTCGACCGGTGCCTGCGCGCTCGCCGTGATCCTGTTGCAGGCGTCTTTCCGCCATACGCGAGAGCTTTATCTTCAGGAGCCGATGCGCAAGGGAGACCGGTGAATCGGTGGCTGCGGTTCAACGCCGTCGGAGTTCTGGGGGCTGGCATTCAACTTGCCGCCCTTGCATTGATGCTCCGGCTCCGCATCCATTACCTGGTGGCGACGGTCCTCGCCATCGAGGTGGCGCTGCTGCACAACTACCTCTGGCATCGGCTGTGGACGTGGGCAGGCCAGGAAGGCAGCCTCTGGCGCTTCCATCTCTCGAATGGGCTGCTCTCGTTCCTATCCAATCTGCTTCTGATGCGCTGGTTCGCCGGGAGCCTGCATTTTCCGCCGGTTCCCTCGAACCTTGCGGCCATCGTTCTCACATCTTTTCTTAACTATTTCCTCGCATTAAAGTGGGTTTTCGTACAATTTGGAGCGGCACGGTATGATGGAGAGGTTCGCCAGGGACGATGATGGGCACGATCGCACCCCCCGCAGCCAGACGGAGAGTTCCCTCCTGGCTTGTACCCGCGATCGGCTACGTCATCTCGATTGCCACGCTGGTCTGGGCCTTCCACCGCTTTCCGGTCGGTGAACTCGTCGAGCACGTTCGCACCATGCACTGGGGATGGCTGGCGCTCGGGGTCGGCATCGAACTCGGATCGTTCTTTGTCGACGGCTGGCGCTGGCGCGCGCTTCTGCGCCCCGCGGGCCCCGTCACGTTCGGCGCCGCGGTACAGGCGGTTTTCGCCAGCATGTTCGTCAACGATCTGATCCCGGCGCGCGCGGGCGAGGCGGTCCGCTGTTTTCTGCTTTCCTGGAAAAACGAGCTGCGGCTTTCGCTGGTCATCACGTCGCTGGTGGTGCTGCGCGTGATGGATGGCATCTGGGTGGTCGTCTTCTTTTTCGCCACTTCGTTTGTGGTGGAAGGGGCGGGCGCGGCCACGAGCGTGATGATCGTCTACGCTTCGGTGGTGGCGGTGCTGGCCGCCGTGCTGCTGTTTGCGCTGTTCCACCGGCAGCACGCTCATCACTTTGTCAGCAATCGCAGCTGGGCGGCGCGGTCCGCGCATTTTCTGGATGAGATCCACAAGCTCGGCCACTGGCGCGAGCTGGGTATCGTAATGCTGACCTCCGGCGGTTACTGGGCGCTGCAGATCTTTGCCGTGTGGGCGATCACGCGCGCCGATAATTTCTACTACACATTTGGCCAGATGTCGTTTCTGCTGATCCTGAAGAGCGTGGGTACGCTGGTCCCCACGGCGCCGGCCGGTGTGGGCGCGTTTCAGGCCACTGCGATCTACGCGCTGCGCCATTTCTTCACCGAAGCGCCGGACGCAAAAATTCTGGCGGAGATTCTTTTCGGGTTCATCACGCTGCCGGGTCTGGCGGGCGGCGCCATTGCCGTTGCGCTCGCCGGTTACAACCTGAAGGATCTGGTGAATCACGCGCAGGAAATGCATCGCAAACACAAAGCGGAACTCGAATCGTGATCCGGATAGTGATTACCGCGGGCGCGGAGCCGTTTTGCGCCGGCGCCGATTTTGTGCAGGTCCGCGAGCCGGAGCTCGAAGCCCGCGCGCTGGCGCGTGTGGTGCGCGGCTGGATGGCTGCGGGCAATTCCCGCGTGCTGGTGAATGATCGAACTGATGTTGCGATTGCCTGTGGAGCGGCCGGCGTTCACCTGCGCGACCACTCCATCGCGCCTTCGCGGATACGGCAGATCGCGCCGGCGGGTTTCGTGATCACGGTCGCTTGCCACGACGCCGATGGTGTTTTCCGCGCTGCCGATGAAGGCGCGGATTACGCGGTGCTGGCTCCGATCTTCGCCCCGGTTTCGAAACCGGCAACCACCCTGCCGTTAGGGCTGGATGCGTTGCGCGCGATCGCTGCGAAAACCCGGATTCCGGTGATCGCGCTCGGCGGGATCACGTCCGAAAATGCGCCGCAGTGCGTGGAAGCCGGCGCTGCCGGCGTCGCCGGAATTACCCTTTTTCGGCGCTAAGCGCCTTCCTGTGTGCGGCGACCGCCAGCGTCAGGCCCTCCAGACTGTAACCGCCTTCGAGCACCGAAACCACGCGCCCTTTGCAGTACTTATCCGCCGCTTCCCGCAATAGCAGCGTCAGTTCCGCGAAATCATCGTCGCCGAGCAGGAAGCGTCCCAGTGGATCGTTTCGCCGCGAATCGAAACCTGCCGAAATCAGGATGAGATCCGGCCGGTAGGCTTCCATCTCCGGCAGCAGCCGGTTCCGGAACGCTCCCAGAATCTCCTCGCGCCCGGAACCCGCCGGAAACGGACAGTTCATCGTTGTCTGAGAGCCTTGCTCCTCGCCGCGCTCGCGCTCGTCGCCGGTCCCTGGATACCAGGGCGCCTGGTGGGTGCTGAAGAAGTACACCGAACCGTCGGTATAGAAAATGTCCTGCGTGCCGTTGCCGTGGTGGACGTCCCAGTCGGCGATGAGCACGCGATCCAGTCCGTATTTCTTCTGCGCATAGCGCGCCGCAATCGCGATGTTGTTGAGCAGGCAAAATCCCATACCGCGATCGGGCGTTGCATGATGCCCCGGCGGACGCACGATACAGAACGCGTTCTCCGCCTGGCCTTCCATCACAAGATCGACGCCGTTCAGGCACGTTCCAACGGCCCGCAGCGCAACTTCCCAGGACTGCGGACCGATGTCGGTATCGCCGGTCGAAAGCGTGGGCAGCCCCATCTGGACATCGCGGCGCGCTGTCTGGAGATACGTGGCCGTGTGACAACGCAGCAGGTCGTCAGGAGAAGCCTCACGCGGCGCTGTCTCAGTGATCGGCGCGTCGCCAAGCCCGCGCACCGCGGCATCCCAGCGCCGAGGGCGCTCGGGATGCCCATTCGGCACGACGTGTTCCTTCGCGATCGGGTCCGCCAGAAAAGCTGTCGCCATCTGAAGCGATGTTACTACCGGGGAGATGAAGCTTCGATTAATTCACTGTTCGAAATTTTTGCGAACGATGCATAATGACACCAGCCACCTCGCTCGATGCGCCCCGCCGTATTGTCGTTGCTCTTCATCGGAAGTCTGATCTCGTCCGGATGTGCCGGAGATTTGCGAAGCCAGCCGCCTCCTGAGAAGTGGACCACCGGGTTCTGGTTTTGGGGTGACAACTGGGAGCATCTCGCGCCGGTGACGCACTCGCCCGATGCGCTCTTCGTGCATGTCGCATCATTCGGCGGTTGGCCGGCGAACCAGGACGGCCCCATCTATGCGGATATACCGATTCGGCTTCCGCAGGCTCATGAATACTGGCTCGTCTACAGGTACGATAAGCAGGCCGTCCCGGCCCAGGAGCAGGCGTTCCGGATTGCTTCCAGCTTTGCTGAGGTTCTGAGCGAAGCTCGGCGGCGAAACCTGAACGTCGCGGGCCTGCAGCTCGATATCGATAGTCCCACGAAATCTCTATCGCAGTATGCCGCATTTCTGCGAACGCTCCGCACCCGCCTGCCGGCAGGTACGCAGGTCTCGGTCACGTGTCTGCTCGACTGGTTTCGCGATGGCACGTCCGTCGCGGATGTCATTCGCGAAACCGACGAATTCGTTCCGCAATTCTATGACGCTGCCGCTCCTGATGCTCGAACGCCCGTCATCGCTGTTCGATTCGATCCGGAGCGGTGGGGCCCGATTTTCAACCGGTTTGGCAAGCGTTTCCGCATTGGGATTTCCACGTTCGGCCGCGGCGAGATTCTGCGTGACACGTCTGCTCCCAACGAGGTGCCTCGCGTGGCGTCTTACAGCGATCTCAGGCCGCTCGACCTCGCGGTGAATCCGGCATTTGCCGCTCAAATGTCCCAAAACGAGGCGGGCGAGACCGTTCTCACTTTCCGCGTCGTACGCCCTGTCAGCCTCAACTGGGACACTGTGCAGCCTGGAACCACGTTTCAGTTCGTCGTGCCCAACCCGGAGGGGATCCGCAAGTCGATTGCGGATGCTCATCGCATGGGCCGTTACTGTGGGGGCGTCGTCTTCTTCCGCTGGCCGGCCCCGGACGAAGTTCTCGTGATGTCGCCGGACGAGATTCTTTCCGGGCACCCTGCAACACCCACGCTCGATCTGATCGACGGCGCGTGCGCCGCGGTCGCGTGTGTAGACCTCTACCTTGTGAACGGCGGGAATCTAAACCGCACGCCGATCCGTTACCGGATCATGGCGTCGGATGAACTGGGCTACTTTCTTCCTGACCCCGCAGCCCCCGTCCGCCTGTCTGGCAGGAAAGAACTGGACGTTTCCATTCCAGCCTGGGGCGGCCGCGGGCGCATTTATCTTGGTCGCGCTGTGTCGCCCTCGAAGGTGACGTTTTCGCTGGAGAGTGTCCAATGAAAATCCCGCGAACTGTCTGGCTGCTTCTGGTTGTGCTGGTGCTCGGGTGGTCATGCGCGTCTGATTTGACGCTGCGGGCTTATCTCGATGCGCGTTTCTGGCTGCCCTATGCAAAGTGGCCTGCTTCATTCGAGAGGAAGAATATCCACCGTACACAGGAACCGTACGCAGGGATGGCCGCGAGCGACAAGAGCAGCCTCGATAAGCTCAGCGGAGCTTATGCTGCCATCTCCGATCCGGAAAACCGGCGAGCCGTGACGCCCGCGCTGCGTCAGGCGCTCGCAACCGCCCAGGCTGATCGTTCACTCACGCCCGCGGAGCGCGAGGAGGTCGCGCTGATCGCGGCCAAAATCGAGATGCGAGACGCTGATTACGATCCGGATGCGCTGAACAAAGCTGCGGACATGATGACGGCATTCCTTCGGACAGCGAAACAGCCGGAGTTTCGCAGCGAGGCTCGCGGCTGGCTCGCCCATATCTACTACATGGAGGGAAAACAGACGGAAGCCGGCAAGATCTATCTGGATGAGCTCAATCGGAACGGGTCGAATCTCAGCCGGCAGACTCTGCTGAACTCGTTGAGACTCACGTACCGCTATGACGGCGGCACGGGTCTGCTGGCGCATCTGGACGAGTACTTCGACACGCCGGAACACGCGATCTTCGCGATTCAGCTCGTCACCAATCCGCATTGGGACCGCGATGAGGATTTCCTGCAGGTCCACGACGCCGCTCAGACACAGCGAACCTATGCCCGAATCCAGGCGTTACTGGAAAAGCACCGCGGCCTTCTCACTTCCGGCGGCAGCGGCGGCACGCTGGCTTCGCTGGGAATGCGTGTGGCGCTGCGGATGGGCGATCCACCGGGCGCCCTGAAAATCGCGTCCGGCGTGCCGGATAGCGCCGCGATCCGCCAGGATCCCGACTTCAACTGGATGCTGGCCGCGGCTCACTTTCTGTCGCATCAGTATGGAGAGGCGGAAGCACCCCTGTTGGCGCTGTTCCGCTCCGCTCGTGCCTCGAAGACGCAAAAAGCATCTGCTGCTTACGGATTGTGCGGCGTTTATGAAAAGACCGGCAACGTTGTGGAGCAGATCCATTACGCGCTCTGGCTTCGGAGCGCCCCGCTCGAGAAGGACTGGAGCGATCCTCCGGTGTATTTTGCGTTCTCCGGCTTCGATCTCGGCCTTCTGCTCGATGCGCAGGCTTCAGACGATGACATTCGCAACTTCCTCGCGAAGTACCCGGACCTCCCCAACGTGCGGTTGGCGAAATATGCTCTCGCAGTCCGCCTCGCGCGCGAAAACCAGTACAAAGAGTCAGCGGAGATCTACGAATCCATCGGCCAGACTCGCCGCGGTCCGCGCATGCGCCAGTTGGCAACACTGTACGAAGCCACTACCCAGCCGAACCCGAATCAGGCCAAATACGATCTCGCGGACTTCCTCGCTGCGCACTCCGACGGCATCTTCTTCAACGATGCACTCTGGCATGGTTTCCAGCAGGAAGCGCTGATTGCGAAGGAAGACAGCCGGCTGACGCTGGAGGAGCGCGAATCGTATATCGCGAAGGAACGCAACCTCCAGGACCAGCAGGAGGAACTCTGGCGCGCGTGGCACATTCTGCAGGAGGTGGTTGACTCCGAGGGCCACGCCGCCCTCGGCCGCAAAGCGGCCGTACTCGCCATTCACTGTCTCGACCGGATTAACGGCCGCTTCGGACGCGAGAAGGAAATTCGGGACGCCGATCGCCGCCTTGTTGCCTGGCTCCGTACGAAATAGCGGCTGGACTAATGAGTCGGCGCGTGCGTGAGCGCCAGCACCGCGTACGATGTCGCTGTATCGCTCATGAACAGCCCGGTATCGGAAAGCACCGGCCGGTTATTATTGAGCGAAACCGCGGGCCATCGCCCATCCGCTTCCAACTGATTCGTTGCCAGCCACCCGAGCGCCCGCTTGAGCGCATCCCCCGGCACGCCGACAGTCCAATCCATCTGCTCCAGCGTATAAGCCACCAGCCCCGTCGCATACCCGTCGCTCGAAGGATCGATCGCCGTATGGTCATGCCGCTTCCACCCCGGAATCATCGACGCCATACTGAATCCGCCATCTTCGCGTTGGAGCGCCAGCGTCTCCCCAACGATGCGGCTCTGCTGCTCGTTCGTCAGCAATCCGCTGAGCTTCGCCGACGCCCACAGCAGCACCACCCGATCGAGGGGCGTCGCCGCATCCATATTCTTCGTCAGCCAGCCCTTCAGCAGCTTCACGCCATTCTGAATCGCGGGGACTGCCTGATATCCGTCCGGCGCCGACCCGATCGCAATCGCCGCCAGGCAATTCCCGTAGAACTGCGAATCGCCTTCAAACGGAGCGTTATGAAACTGCAGCCACGCCCACGCGCCGTTCATATCCGCCGATTTGATCTGGAGCGCCCACATATTCTCCAGCGCCAGCCGCGCGTCCGCGCTCAAATGCCCTGCCGGTACATCGCGCGAAACCAGAATCAGCGCATTCAGGATCGATTCCGTTCCGCGCGATTCCGAAGTCTTCGGCAATCCGCGCGTCTGATCGGGATAAAACGGCTCCACATCATGCCACCCCCGCACGCGCTTCGTGACGTTATCGAAAACCTTCTGCTCATTGGCGGAAATGCCGGATTCTCCGAGCGCCCCGCGCAACGCCGCGCGTCCCAATGAAAACGGGGCCGCCGTGTGGCAGGAAACGCAGAACGTCCCGTGATCGCGCGCCGCAGTCGGCCACGACATCCACCACGTGATTCGCTTATCGAGATAGGCCGCGGCTTTTTGTGCGCTCCAGGCAGGCACCGTCTGCTGGGCGAAGGAAGGGATCGCGCCAGCCAGCAAGAGAACGCCGATGCGCACCCCAGACAATCCTTTAATGATAGGGCGAGCCGAACCGTTACACAATAGACTCAGGATGCGCCTTACCGCCCTGCTGACACTGCTGCCGCTTCTCGCCGCCCCTGGTTTTGGGCAGGATGAACCCATGTTTTCCTCCGGGATTCAGGTGGTCAACATCCTCGCCACCGTGCGCGACCACAGCGACCAGTTCGTCCGCAATCTGACGAAGAACGATTTCACCGTCCTCGAAGACGGCCGCCCCCAGAACATCCGCTACTTCTCGGCCGAAACCAACCTGCCTCTCACGATCGGCCTCCTGGTCGATACCAGCACGAGCCAGGAAAAAGTCCTCAACGCCGAACGCGGCGCGAGTTTCCGCTTCATCGATTCCGTTCTTCGCGAAAACATGGACCACGTCTTCCTCATGGATTTCGACATGAACGTGAAAACCATGCAGCACCTCACCAACTCGCGCGCCGACCTGCAGGAATCGCTCCGCCTGGTGAACACTCCCACGCGCGAAGAACTCCGCAGCCAGTACGGCGGCGGCACGCTACTGTTCGATGCCATTTCTGACGCCTGCAAAGAGGTCATGAGCAAGCAGCAGGGCCGCAAAGCCCTGATTGTTCTCTCCGATGGCCGCGAGAACGGCAGCAACGCGACCCTCGCCTCAGCCGTGCAGGAGGCGCAGCGTACCAACTCGCTGATCTATACGATTCTTTTCACCAGCGGCGGTTTTGGCAGCGAGCTTGGAAAGCGCACCATGCAGCGCCTCGCCGAACAAACCGGCGGCAGCTATTTCGTGGTCACCAAAAAGCTCACCGTCGATCAGGTGTTCGCCGATATAGAAGAAGACCTGCGCAGCCAGTACAGCATCGGTTTTGTTTCCGATAAACCGGCGGAGATCTCGCAATTCCGGAAACTGCAGGTCAACACCAACCGGCCCGATCTGACCGTGCATGCCCGGGATCGCTACTGGGCCAGTCCGGCGAAATAATTTCGAAAAAAATTTCAGACCGTGTCGATCCGGGGCTCCCCCGTTCGACGTATTGGCAGAGGCGGAATTCAGCCGCCCAATAAAGGAGACGGAAACAATGCGATTCATGATGATCGTGATCCCGAAAGACTATGCCACTGCCCCGCCGGACGTGATGCCGCCCGCTGACGCGGTCGCCGCCATGATGAAGTACAACGAGAGCCTGCAGAAAGCCGGCGTACTGCTGGCGCTCGACGGACTTCATCCCCCCTCCGCCGGCGTTCGCGTTTCCTTCGCCGATGGCAAGCCCACCGTGAAGGACGGCCCATTCGCCGAATCGAAGGAAGCGGTAGGCGGGTACTGGATGATCCAGGTGAAGTCGAAGGAAGAAGCCGTCGAGTGGGCGAAACGCTGCCCGATGATGAATGGCGAAACCATCGAGATCCGCCAGGTGCAGGAAATGTCCGACTTCCCGCCGGACGTTCAGGAAGCGGCCGCGGGATTTGCGGACCTCAAAGCGAAAGCCGAGGGGAAACTATAGATGCGTTTCATGCTCCTGTACAAGCCCGGCTTCGAGGATGCCGCGCCTCCCACTCCCGAAAACATGGCGGCGGTCGGGGAACTCATCGGCGAAATGGTGGAGGCCGGCGTGCTGCTTGCAACCGACGGACTGCTTCCCAGTTCTCTCGGCGCACGGATTCAGATCGAAAATGGCGGCTTCCGCGTTACTGATGGTCCGTTCGCCGAGTCCAAAGAACTGATCGGCGGGTTTGCCATCGTGTGCGTGAACGCAAAGGAAGACGCGATCGCGTGGGCCAAACGCTTCCTTGCCATCACCGGCCGCGGCGAAAGTGAAATCCGCCAGATGCACGATGAGCCAGGTTATGATTCCAGTCTCAGGCCATGCTGACGGCCGTTGTCATCATTCTGATCCTTCTGGCCGCGTTGCTCGCATTCGCAGCGACGCGGCCGGATCAGTTCCGCGTCGAGCGCTCGATTGCGATCAACGCGCCCACAGCGAAGATCTATCCGCTGATCGCCGATTTTCACAACTGGCGCGCGTGGTCGCCCTGGGAAAATCTCGATCCTGATCTGAAGCGCAGCTACTCCGGCGCTCCCGCCGGCGAGCACGCGGTCTATGAGTGGGAAGGCCGCAAGGCCGGCACGGGCCGTATGGAAATCAAACATGCGTCGCCCGACTGGCATCTTTTCATCCAGCTCGATTTCATCAAGCCGTTCGAGAGCCACAACACCGCGGAGTTCACGCTCACCCCGAGTGCGAACGCGACCACCGTCAACTGGGCGATGTACGGACCCAACAAATTCATCGGCAAACTGATGAGCGTCTTCATGAGTATGGATAAATATCTCGGCGGCCAGTTCGAGGAGGGCCTCCGAAATCTGAAAGCCGCAGCGGAGAAGTAGCAGGTGTGCTCTGATCGGTATAGTTGCCGACCGATCTCCACAAGACAATCGACGCCGTCTGGCGCATCGAATCACCGCGCCTGATCGCCGCGCTCGCCCGCATGGTGCGTGACATCGGAGCCGCCGAAGACCTGGCGCAGGACGCTCTTGTTGCCGCGCTCGAGCAATGGCCGGAGCAGGGAATTCCCGAAAATCCCGGCGCGTGGCTCATGACCGTCGCCCGCCACCGGGCGCTCGACCGCTTCCGGCTGGACAAACTTCATACCGCCAAACACGAGCACCTCACGCGCGAGGAAACGCGCCGGCAAATGACCGTCCCTGACCATGACGCCAATCTCGATGACAACATCAGCGACGATCTGCTTCGCCTCATCTTCACCGCCTGTCATCCTGTGCTCTCCGCGGAAGCCCGCGCCGCCCTCACGCTCCGGCTGCTCGGCGGCCTGACCACAGCGGAAATCGCCCGCGCATTCCTCACAACCGAGCCCACCATTGCACAGCGCATCGTGCGCGCGAAGCGCACGCTCGGCGAGGCCGGCGTTCCGTTCGAAGTCCCGCGCGGCGAAGAACTCAAAGCGCGCCTCGCCTCCGCTCTCGAAGTCCTTTACCTGATCTTCAACGAAGGCTACTCCGCGACTTCCGGAGACGACTGGATGCGTCCCGCGCTCTGCGAAGACGCGCTACGTCTCGGCCGTATTCTCGCGGAGCTCGCGCCCGCCGAACAGGAGGTCCACGGTCTCGTCGCGCTCATGGAAATTCAGGCCTCACGTCTGCGAGCCCGCACAGGCCCGCGCGGCGAGCCCATCCTTCTGGCCGATCAAAACCGCGCCCTCTGGGATCAGTTGCTCATTCGCCGTGGACTCGCCGCGATCGAACGCGCCGATCGGCTCGGCAACCCGCCCGGCGCGTATGAGCTGCAGGCCTGGATCGCCGCCTGCCATGCCATCGCGCGCAGCGCTGGGGAAACCGACTGGGCCCGCATCGCCGGCTTCTATCGGATGCTCGCCGAGATAGCACCTTCGCCGATCGTCGAGCTCAATCGTGCCGTCGCGGTCTCCAAAGCCTTCGGCGCCGAAGCCGCGCTGGAAATCGTGGACGCCCTTCAGAACGAGCCCGCACTCCGCAACTATCACCTCTACCCGGCCGTGCGCGCGGATTTCCTGATTTCCCTCGGCCGCATCGAAGAAGCCCGCGCCGAATTGGCCCGCGCCGCCGCGCTCGCCCGCAACACGCGCGAACGCGATCTCCTCCTCGAACGAGCCCAGGTTTTATAGTGGAATCAATGCGAAAATTTTTTGGGCTCGTGGCGCTTCTCTGCGCCTGCTCTTCGCTTTTCGCCCAGAAGACACCCCCACTCGGCAGAGAAAGAGTACTCTGGCTCGGCGACAGCATCACGCAGGCCGGCGACTACGTCACCATCGTCGAGTACTACCTCAACAAGCAATACCCATCCGATCGTTTCGACATCGTCAGCATCGGTCTCTCGAGCGAGAACGT
>CAZPZE010000877.1:0-1537 GCA_964590625.1 uncultured Solibacteraceae bacterium | reverse complement strand
CGATCGGGGTTCCGGCCCACGCGGCGGCTTGTTCAGCGGATTCGATCAGCACGGAAATGCGGACACTCGGAGACTGCTGCGCGATTTCGAGGACGCGCCGCGCATTCGCGCCCGTGACGGCGAACGCGAGCAGCACGTCGTCAGCGCCCGCTTCGCACGCCGTCAGCAGTTCCAGCGTGGTGGCGCATTTGAACTGACGAATCCCGTTGGCGATCATACGCTCGACAACCGACGCGATCTTCGCGGTCTTGATATGCGGGCGCCAGCGGTTCGCATCGCCATCCATCATGCGCAGCGTGGCGTGAATGTTCGACTCCACGATGTCAGGAAACACAAGCAGCGCCGGAGTGAGAATACGGTCGGCGTCCCGAACGAGCCAGGGGTTCATCGATTCATCCTTTTTGCATAACCCAGGTGGTCATGGAACGCTGATTCTGGACCACAGTGGTCTTCAGCGGATCCAGCAGCTTGCCGCCGAGTTCTTCCGTCAGGTTCATGAGCTTCGCTTCGTCGACGAGATAGCGTTCCGAACCGTCCGGCAGCAGATAGCGGCCATTGCCGATCGGCTGAATTTGATTCTCGATTCCAATCGACGAGGCGAGACGGCAGAAGAACAGGCCGCCGGGTTTCAGTACACGCCAGGCGCCGTGGAGCATTGCGAGGAAGTGCTCATCCGATCGCGCGAAGTGCAGCACTGCGCTGACGATCGCCACGTCGGCGAAGAAGTCCGGGAACGACATCGCTTCGAGGGCTTCCGCGCGAAAATGATCTGCCGGCAGATCTGGGATGACGCGCTCCTGCGAATCAACGGCAAAAACATCGTAACCCTCGTGCAGCAGCCAGACGAGGTTGCGGCCATTCCCGCAGCCGGCATCGAGAATCCGGTCATTCCGCCGAATCCGCCCGCGAAGAAGCTGATCGAAAAGATAAATATCGATATCGCCGAACTGTTGCCGCAGTGGAGACATTCGTATGGAACGATGATACGGGGTGGTATGATCCAAATTTCTACCCCCCATGGATCAGGCTGGCCGGATCATTGCCGGAATGAAAGGATCTGCTGCAATTGCCAGCCCGGAACGCATCGCGTGCGGCGCCTGGAAACGCGCGGTGGGCAAGCGGCTGGCGGCTCGAACGAAGCCGGTGAAGCTCGTGCGCGACCGCCTGGTGATCGAGGTGGAAGACGAAATCTGGCGGGACAGCCTTTGGAAGCTGCGCTTCCAGATTCTGCGCAACATTGAACGCGAAATCGGGCCGGAGATCGTTTCGGATCTGACATTCGTTGTGGCTCCGCCGCGCCGCGAGCCGCAGCGCGAAACCGCGCCAACGCCCGCGCTGGTGCAGGACGAGGCGGACTCCATCGCCGATCCCGGGCTTCGCCGCGTTTACCGCAATTCGCGCCGCCGACTGGCATGAGACTGACGGAAAAGGACGTTCGATACGTCGCCGGACTCGCGAACCTGAGCCTCACCGACGAAGAGGTGGGGCGAATGCTCACCGATCTCGACGGCATTCTGGGCCAGATGGACGCGCTGGC
>CAZPZE010000876.1:0-1624 GCA_964590625.1 uncultured Solibacteraceae bacterium | reverse complement strand
CCACCGAAAATCTGAACACCTTCATCAAGCACCGTGAATCATCGCGCAAATTCGCGGCTTCGGTTCCGGTGGAGATCGCATCGAAATACTTCGAAACCGGCTCGAACGCGCGTCATCTCGCGAGCGTCGGCCGCGTCCGCGCCGAATACAAGGAACAGTTCCGCGGCGCGATCCTCTCCGGCGACGCTGTTCGCGTGCACACTGTCTCGAAGGAAGATAACCCGCTCTACTGGCGGCTGCTTCACGCCTTCGGCGAAAAGACCGGACTGCCGGTCCTCTACAACACCTCGTTCAATCTGTTCGGCGAGCCGCTCGTCTGCACGCCGCGCGACGCCGTGCGCAGCTTCTACTCTTCAGGAATTGACGCCATGGTGGCCGGTCACTTCCTACTCGAAAAATGAGGATTAAACGCCGCGGCGGAGCAACCCTGGTTGCGGCGGGCATTCTCCTCAGCCGTCTCGCCGGCCTTGTCCGCGAAAGCGTCTTCAGCAACTACTTCGGTCTCTCTGCCTACGCGGACGTCTTCCGTGTCGCTTTCCGCATCCCGAACATGCTGCAGAATCTCTTCGGGGAAGGTGTCCTCTCGGCTTCGTTTATCCCGGTCTACGCGAAGCTGCTCGCCGATGGCGACGAAGAGGAAGCGGGCCGCGTAGCGGGCGCGATCTTCTCCATCCTCGCGCTGTTTACCGCTGTTCTGGTGCTGGCCGGCGTCCTCGCCACTCCGTACGTAATTGACTTCATCGCGAGCGGCCTCGATCCGAGCCGCCACGACATGGCGATTCCGCTCGTCCGCATCTTCTTCCCCGGCGCCGGATTCCTCGTGATGTCCGCATGGTGTCTCGGGATTCTTAACAGCCACCGCCGCTTCTTCCTCTCTTACAGCGCTCCGGTCCTGTGGAACCTGATCATGATCGGCGCCATGCTCGCCGCCGGAAGACGCGTGGATCTGGAGCATCTCGCCATCATCGTCGCGTGGGCGTCGGTCGCAGGCAGCGCCGCGCAGTTCCTGATTCAGCTCCCGTATGTCCTCGCGCTCGCGCCGCGCCTGCACATCGCGTTTGCTCACCATCTTGAAAACGTCCGCATCGTCATCCGGAATTTCGTCCCGGTATTCGTCAGCCGAGGCGTGGTGCAGTTGAGCGCCCTTATTGATATGTGGCTCGCGAGTTACTTGCCGATCGGAGCGATTGCCGCGCTCCAGAACGCCCAGACCCTTTACCTGCTGCCGATCAGTCTGTTCGGCATGTCGATCTCGGCGTCGGAACTGCCGGAAATGTCGAGCGCCACGTCGACCGATACTCTCCGCACGCGCCTGACCACAGGATTGCGGCGCATCTCTTTCTTCGTGATTCCATCCGTAGTCGGGTTCATCGCCCTTGGCGACGTTGTGGTTGGAGCGATCTACCAGCACGGGAGATTCACTGCGGCGGACACACGCTACGTCTGGGTCGTGCTGGCCGGTTCCGGTGTCGGCCTGCTGGCGTCGACGCAGGGACGGCTGTTCTCATCAGCGTTCTACGCCCTCAGAGATACGAAAACTCCGCTGAAGTTTGCGATCATCCGCGTCGCCCTGACCACCATCCTGGGATACCTCTGCGCGCGAACACTGCCGCCGATTCTCGGC
>CAZPZE010000875.1:0-6462 GCA_964590625.1 uncultured Solibacteraceae bacterium | reverse complement strand
CGATTACTCCGACGACGAAATCGCCCGCGAAGTCCGCAACTTCGGAGTCTCCGAGGACCCCTCTACCCATCAACTGCGCCTCGACGAAAAAGGTACAGTCTACAACGAAATGGTCAGCTCCATGGCCAAGCCCGACTGGATCCTCTACCGCCAGGCCCTCATCGATATCTACGGCACTCACCATCCGCTGTCCTGGAGTTCCGGCGGCATGCCTGCAGCCATCCGCCAGATGAAGCCCGCGGACATCCGCTCCTTCCACAATCAGCACTATTTCCTGGCCAACATGGGAAGCGTCGTTTCCCTGCCCTCCGGCCAGACCGTCGCTCAGGAACTTACGCGCCTCGACGCCATTCTCAACAAAGTTCAGCCGAATCCTGTCGCGCTCAAGCCGCAAAGCGAAGCCGGTCTCCCCGCGCCTCAGCCCGCAACCGCCGGCAATATCTCCGTCGTCGATTTCCCCTACGAAAACGATCACCAGCCGAGTTATGTCGGTCTCACCTGGCCCGCAGTCCGCAAGCTGAACAACCGCGATTCCCTGCTCTTCGAGCTCTTCGCCAACGCCTTCGGGGGCGATTCCACCACCAACCTCTATAAGCTCTTCGTCAACAGCCGCACCCGCAAAATGGACACCGGCGCAACCGGCGTCAACGCCTGGGTCTCCGAAGATCAGGGCTTCCCGATGTTCATCACCTTCGATGAAGTCGCCGCCGCCAACCTCACCGAAGACAAAGTCAGACAAATGCGCGAGCTCGTGATGACTGAGCTCAACCGCATCGCCTCTTTTCCCGATGGCTCGCAGGAACTGAAGGACTTCAACGCCCAGGTCCGCAGCCGGCTCGTTGAGCAGCGCCGCTCACTCTCGAAATTCATCAACACCCCGCCCGGCTTCGGCCAGCGCAATACCGGTTCCGGCTGGATGGATGAGCTCTATCGCCTCAATCGCGAAGGCAGCTTCCGCAAATACGTCACCGAAAAACCGGATATCGAAGCCATTGACCACCTGCTCTCCGAGCCTCACAATCTCTGGCACGATCTCCTCCCTGCCTGGCGCATCACCGGAACCGAACCCTTCGGCGTCGCCGTAAAACCCAGCCCCGCGCTCCTCGCCAAAGATCAGCAGGACCGTCTCGACCGCGCCGCCGCCGAAGTGAAACGCCTCGGCACGCTCTACAAAATTACCGACGATCAGGCCGTCATCAGGCGCTATCAATCCGAATACAACGTCATCAGCAGGAAGCTGGACGATCTCGCCCGCGCCGCGAGTGACCGCAAATTCCTCGATAATCCCCCGCTCACGCTGGATGACCATCTCAGCTACACCGAATCGAAAATCGGCCGTGGCATTCCGCTCGTCACGTCGTACTTCGATAACATGACCAGCTCCACCACGGCCATCGCTCTCAAACTCGACTCGGTCCCCGAATCGGATCTGCCGCTGCTCTCGATCCTGCCCGAGTTGCTCTCCACCGCCGGCGTCATCGAAAACGGCAAGCCTGTCTCATACGAGGAAATGCAGGACCGCCTCCGCCGCGAAATCCTCAGCCTTAACGCCCGCTTCATCTCCAATATCAGGACAAACCGCGTCGAACTCGCCGTCTCCGGCGCCGGCAATGATCTCGACGAAAGCCGCCGCGCCATCGCCTGGATGAATCTCATCCTCTTCCATCCAGACTGGCGTCCCGAAAATCTTCCGCGCCTGCGCGATCTCGTCGAACAATACATCGGCCGCGTCCGCACCACCATGCAGGGCCCGGAAGAATATTGGGTAATGAATCCGGTCTACAGCTACTGGATGCAGAAGAATCCTCTCTACCTCACCACTTCTTCCTTCCTCACCCGCGAGTGGAACGCCGACCGCCTCCGCTGGATGCTCGCCGATATTGCCGACCGTTCCGCCGTGGCCGCTGAACTCCAGACCCTCGCCGATAATCCCGGAGCCGATCGCGACGCCATTAAGAAGAACGTCGCGGCCCTGCGATACAAACCGCTCGCTGACGACATTACGCAGCTCGTTGCCGACCTGCCCGATTCATCACTCACCGGCGATACCGCCTGGATCTGCCGCCAGCTTCGCGCCGATATCCTGCTCACCCCGGAAGCCGCCCTCGCGCGCCTCAATACTATCCGCGAAAACCTGCTCTCCACCGGCAACGCCCGTATGTGGACCGTCGGCTCACACGATTCCCTGCGGCAGCTTGAGCAGCCGATCACTTCTCTCGCCGCCAGCCTGCGCGACACCTCGCCCGTGCGCGTCACTTACTCCGCCGCGCGCGGCATCGACGATCGCCTCCGCCAGCACCAGCAGATCCCCTCGCAAAACCCGCCCCGCTACGTTGGACTCTACGATCCCAACCTCACCGGCGGCGTGATGGCCTCCATCGTTCCGTTCACTTCTTACTCCGATACCGGCCGCGACGCTCAGCTCGATTACCTCGCTTCCCGCCTCTTCGCAGGCTACGGCGAACACGGTATCTTCACGAAGACGATCAGCGCAGGCCTCGCCTACAGCAATGGCATCCGCGGCAGTCTGCATGATGGCTGGGCTGGCTACTACGCTGAGCGCATGCCGGAAATCCCGCAGACGCTCCACTTCGCCATCAACGTCATCAAAAACGGCTCGCGCGATCTCCATCTCTCCGAATACGCGATCGCTCTGGCCTTCCAGCCCACCTACGCGGCAGATAGCTATGAAGAACGCGCCGCCTCCATTGCGGCCGATCTCGCCGATGGCATCACGCCCGCCGGCGTGAAGAAATTCCGCGAAAACCTGCTCACTCTCCGCAAAGATCCCGCGCTCCCATCCGAGCTCTTCCGCCGTATGGACGCCGTCTACGCGAAAATCCTCCCCGGCTATGGGAAAACCGATCCCTCCGCCATCTACTTCATCATCGGCAGCGAGAAGCAGTTCAAAGCCATGGACACCGACGTTCAAACCCGCGAAGACGAGCACGTCTACAAGCTCTTCCCGCGTGATTTCTGGCTTGTACCCTCGCAGACACCCTGAGCGTCCTGTATGATGACGAGATTAGCCTGACACCTTGCCATCCGCCAATTCCAGCCCTCGGACCCTGCAGCCCCTGCTGATTCTGGAGCCCCTGGGCCCGGCGGAAGAAAATCTGCTCTCCGGGCGCGGCGAAGAAGTCCGCACCATCCTCGAAAACTGCCAGGCCGGACGCCTCACCATCCTTCTTTCCCCTCCCGGTTTTGGGGCCTCGTCCGTGCTGCGCGCCGGCGTTGAGCCGGCCCTGCTCCGCGCGGGGACCATTGTCGCCGTCTTTTCCGATTGGGACAGCCGCACGTTCGCTGCCCGCCTGCGCGAGACAGTCGCCGCCGCCGTGCACGATCAGACCGGCATTCCGTTCTCCCCGCAGGAACGCGAGCCTCTCATCGAACTCCTCGAGCGCGCCCGCGCAAGGTCCGGCAAACCCATCGCTATCCTTCTCGACCAGTTCGAGGACTACCTGCGCTGCCACGCCGGTTCCGACATCGCAGACGATTTCGACGCCGAGCTCTCCCACGCCGTCAGCTCACGCGCCGCGCAATTCGTCATCGCGATGCATCCCTCCGCGCTCGGTGAATTCGAGCGCTTCAGCCAGTTCGTCCCGAACCTGCTGGGCTATACCGTCACCCTCACCCCGCTCAGCCGCGAGGATGCCGCCGAACTGGTCCGCCGCCGCGGAATTGAACCCGCCTCTGCCGATGAAATCGTCAGCGCGCGCGCAGCCGCCGTCGATGGCGGCGTGAATCCTTCGCTCGTCGTGCTCGCGGCAGCCAGTCTGTCGGGCACCACTCGGCGGGCCGCCGGCGGAGCCGACCGCCTCATCCTCAACAGTCTTGACCCCGTTCTCAGGGAACTCAGCAGTTCCCAGCGCCGCCTCTTCCTGGAGTGGCTCCCCGTCCTCGTGACCGCCGACGGCCATCGCATCGCAGTTTCGTTGAAAGGGCTTTCCGAACGCACTCCCGCGCGCGGTGGCGCCGTCGAATCGACGCTCGCCCGCCTCATCAGCCTGCGCCTGCTCCGGCACATCATCACCCCATTCGGAATCCGCTATCTGCTGGCGCGCGATGCCACCGCGCCCATCCTGCAAAACTGGGGCGAGCGAATGCGCAGGACCCATTCTGTCCGGAGACAGACGCTCCTGCGCGCGATCTCCGTCCTCGTCGGCGTGATCGCTTTGATCGCGGCTTATCTGGTGTATTACGGAGGTAAGTAAAAGCGCTACATCTTGTAGCGGCCCAGGTCTTCTTCGTTCAGGTTCTCGAGCCAGCGCTTGAGTTCCTGATTGGCGTTCACCTTATCGGCCACCGAGCCCGTGGCCTTCGATGACTTCAGCACCGAATCGTCCACGTAGATGGGGCAATCGTGCCGCAGCGCCAGCGCCAGGGCATCGGACGGACGCGAATCCACCGAAATCAGCTCGCCGTTGCGTTCCACCCAGATGATGGCGTAGAACGTTTCCTCTCGTAGTTCGCTGACGACAACCTTGCGAATCCCCGCATCCAGCCCTGTCAGCAGCGTCTTGATCAGATCGTGTGTCATCGGCCGGGGAGTCGAAACCTTCTCGATCTCTAGGGCTATGGCGTTCGCCTCGTATATGCCGACCCAGATGGGCAGCACGCTGCTGCTGCCGGAATCTTTGAGGATGACGATCGGCATGTTCGTGATCGGGTCCATCATCAACCCGCGGATCTTCATCTCGACTTCCATGACTTCATTACAGCACAACCCGCCCAGGCGCAACGCTCCGGCAAAATATCCTGCAACACGCAGCCCGGGTGTGCCACATTACACAGAAGGAGCGTTATGCGACATCCGTTGAAATCCTTTATCGTTTCCTTGCTGGCTTCCACCAGCCTTCTGGCTGTAGTCCCCGGAATCACTTCCGTACAGAACCCAGCCAGCAACATCGTCACCGGACTCCCGAACAACGGAATTGCGCAGGGTTCCATCTTCGTCATCTATGGCAGTCAGTTGGGGCCCTCGTCGATTTCGATCGCCCAAACCCTGCCCTACACCACTTCGCTCGCCGGAACTTCCGTCAAAGTGGTAGCGGACAGCGTCTCGTACGATGCGCCCGTGATCTACACCCTGAACACACAGATAGCCGCTGTGATGCCCTCCGCCGCCCGCACCGGACCAGCCACCGTCCAGGTTACCTACAACGGCATCACGGGCGGCGCCTTCAATACCACAATCGTGGCCAATAATTTTGGCATCTCGACTCTGAATCAGTCCGGAACGGGCGGCGCCGTCGTGACCTATCCGATCACCAGCCCCCCATATTACGCAATCGTCGGACCCACCAATTCGGCGGTCCCCGGCAACACTTACACCATCTGGGGCACGGGTCTCGGAGCCGCGGCCAATGGCAATACGGACAACAATGTCTCGGTCTACGCCAGCGTCGGCCCGCAGGTTCACGTGTTCATCGGAGGCGTGGAAGCGAACGTCGCCTACTACGGGCGGTCCCCCGGCGCCGGCCCTGGCCTCGACCAGATCAACTTCACCGTCCCGTCCGGTCTTTCCGGCTGCAACGTCTCGCTCATCGTCACGACCGCCGCCAGCCCCGGCACCATCAGCAACAGCACCACGATCCCGATCGCCGCCAGCGGAGGAACCTGCTCCGACACCTACGCGATCCCCGCATCCACCTGGTCTCCGCTCCTCTCCCTTAGTGGCGGTGCAAACGTGAGTTTCTTCCAGGTCTCGCTGGCCTCAATAACCACATACCAGAACAATCAGGCGACGGCCAACACAGGGTCGTCGGTCATTGCGGATTTTCGCCACTACTCGGCATCGCAGCTCTCGTCGCAGTACGCCACGACCTTCGCGCCGGCCGTATCGCTGGGCAGTTGCGCCATTACGGTGACCTATTCTTCCGGCGGAAACACGACTCCAACTCTGAATTACACCGCTCTCGATGCCGGCGCGAACGTCAACTTCAATTCGTTTAGTGGAACCGCGTATCCGCTGAGCAAGCAACCACTCGGCCTGTATCAGGCAACCGGCACGACGGCTTTCGGAGTGGGAACCTACCACATGACTGACGGAGCGGGCGGCCCCGACGTCGGCAACATCGGCCAGGTTCCCATAGTTGTCCCGACCTTTCCCACGTGGACAAACCAGACCGCGATTGGAAACTCCAACGTAACCCGCGCCAACGGACTCACCCTGACCTGGAGTGGCGGCACCGTAGTCGATGGATCGTATATGGACATTCGCGGCTCCGCCCCTTTCGGCATAACCAACAGGGGAACAATTGCCTTCGAATGCGCCGCGCCAGTCTCCGCAGGCCAATTCACGGTTCCGGCGTCGATCCTCTCCTTGCTGCCGGTAACGAACGCTGGCACACTCCAGCTCGGCGAATACATCCAGACGCTCACCACCGTTCCCGGCATGAACCTGGGTGTGATTTCGCTTGTGAATACTTCCAGCACAACCCTGAACTGGAATTAGTGGGG
>CAZPZE010000874.1:0-3044 GCA_964590625.1 uncultured Solibacteraceae bacterium | reverse complement strand
GCCGATTTCGATTTCGTCAATCGATACAGCGGCCAATTGATGGATTCGTCGAACGCGCGTTTTATTCTGACGCCTCGTGGGACGGTTGTCGTGTCCGAAGAAGGGCAGCCGGCGAAGACGCTGGCGTATCTCGGCAACTATGCGGAACTCGCCGGGTATGTGAAGATCAACGACTGGAATCAGTACGAGGTGATCGCGAAGGGGAACACGCTGACGCACATCATCAACGGGCACGTCATGAGCATCACGATCGACAACGATACGAAGCTGCGGGCGCTGAAAGGCTTGATTGCGCTGCAGATCGAGGGCAATGGCGGGGTAACAATTTCGTACCGGAATCTCTGGCTGAAGACGCTGAATTAGGATTGAAGCAGTGAGTCCGCAAAGAACCATGGCCCGCGACAACGAAGCACAGTTCCGGTTCCTGGCGGAGAACAGCGTCGATATCATCTGCCGGGCGGATGTGGATCTGGTGATGCACTACGCATCGCCATCGACCGTTCGCGCGCTTGGCTGGACGCCGGAGGAAATGCTCGGACGGCGGCCGGAGGATTTCGTGGTGGCCGAGGACCTGCCGATTCTCCGGGCGGCTGTTGACCGGGCGTTCGATCCGAATGCAGAGACCGACACCGCGACCGTGCGGATGCGGAAGAAGGACGGCTCGCTTGCGTGGATGGAGATGAATGCGCGGGTGATTCGCGATGAGGTCAGCGGGGAGCCGTGCGAGTTTGTGGCTGTGATGCGGAATATCACGGAGCGCAAGATGATCGAGGAAAGGCTCTTCGCTCTGGCCCACACGGATAGCCTGACCGGGTTGTGGAATCGCCGGGCGTTCGACGAAGCGCTGGAGCGGGAGTGGGCGCGGGCGGTGCGGAACGGTTCCGGGATTTCGCTGCTGATGCTGGATATCGATCATTTCAAGGAATTCAACGATCGGCATGGGCATCTGGTGGGGGATGACTGTCTGCGATCGGTCGGCGGCGCTGTGAACAGCGCGGTGCGCGCAACGGATGTGGTGGCGCGGTATGGCGGGGAAGAGATCGCGGTGATTCTGCCGGAGACTTCGCTTGAGGACGCTGTTGGGCTCGCGGAGAGGATACGGTGTTCGATCGAAGCGGGCGGAATCGTGACGGCGAGTATTGGCGTGGCAACCGCGGATGCGGGGTCGGCCGGAATGCCGGAGACGCTGGTTCGCGCGGCGGATAGGGCGATGTACAGGGCGAAGACGGGCGGCCGGAACCGGGTCGCTACGGCTTAGCGCACATCAGTGATTTCTCCAGGCCAAGGATCAGCTCTTTCCTTTCTGCGTCCGTGAGTCTGGCTTCCGGATGCATGGGGAGATAGAACCAGGGCGGCATGTTGCCTGCCTGGACTTCGACGACGACGGCATCGACCGGATTCATGGGGTCATTCCATTCCGAGAAATTGAGATAGCTGCGGCCTGTGTTGACGTCGCGCTGGGTGAGCCAGGAGATGGGCGCGATGTGCGAGTACCATGGCCAGACGGTTTCGTTGCTGTGGCAGTTGAAACAGGCGCGTTTCACGAGCGCGCGGGTGCGTGGGCTATCCCACGCCGGTTCCTGAATGACGGCGGGGTCGGTGTGGTCATGGCCGAAGGGAATCACCTGCAGCAGCGCGCCCGTGAAGATGAGTCCGATCACGATCTTTCCCAGCAATCGTGTGAGGTCCTCCTGGATTCACGATAGGGAGGAATGCTGTTCGAGGGTGTTGGGGGCTTGTAAAACTAATGCAAGCGTTTTGTGCCTGCGTCAGAAACAGGCGCGGACGACGCCGCCATCGACGCGCAGTGCGGCGCCGGTGATGGCGGAGGCTTTGGGGCTGCAGAGGAAGGTGACGAGCACGGCGACTTCGTCGGGGGTTCCGAAGCGCTTCAGGAGCGAGGTGGGGCGGACGCTGCGGAAGAATTCCTTTTCGAATTCGGCGAAGGGCTGGCCGCCGCTGATTTGTTTGACGAATTCGTCGACGCCTGCTGAGCGCGTGGGGCCGGGGAGGACGGCGTTGACTGTGATGGCTGTGCCGGCGCAGTGTTCGGCGAGTCCGCGCGAGACGGCGAGTTGCGCGGTTTTCGATGCGCCGTAGTGGATCATCTCCACCGGAATCTGGATGCCGCTTTCGCTGCTGATAAAAATGATGCGGCCCCAGTTGCGCTGCTTCATCCCGGGCAGATAAGCGCGGCTGAGACGAACGCCGCTGAGGACGTTTGTCTCGAAGAAACGAACCCAGTCCTCGTCCGTGATCTTTTCGAACTCTTTCGGCTCGAAGATGCCGAGATTGTTGACGAGAATATCGACCGAGGGGAATTGTTTGGTCAGCTTCGCGGCGTCTTCGGCGCGCGAGAGATCGCCGACGAAGCCTTCCGGTTTCGCGCCCGGCGTGTAGCGGATTTTATCGAGGGCCTCTGAAACGGAGCTCGCCGAACGGCTGTTTACGATGACGTGCGCGCCTTCCGCGGCGAGCTGGCTCGCGATGGCGAATCCGATCCCTTTCGATGAGCCGGAGACGAGGGCCGTTTTGCCTGTGAGCTGAAGGTCCATAAGAGGAAGCTACTTCAGGAGCGAGGGCGGGACGTAGTGCTGGAAGTTTTTCAGAAGCCGCTGGAGTTCGGTGGATGCTTTGGTTCGCGAGCCGGCCCGAACGGGGGCTGTTCGTTGAGTGCGTCCCAGGGCTGTGCGGGTTCCCGTGCGCTTCGGCATCTCAATTTCATTTTAGCTGACTGAGGGATTTCAGCAGAGCGGCGCCGTAATGTCCATCGATGAGACCGGCCATGGCGGTGCGAACCTCGGCAACCGTTCTCTCGGCCTCGAGGGCGGCGGCGACGCCAATGGAATTCGAAGACTGGATCCACTGATCGAAGATGCGCAGGCAGGTGTTGACGCGATCGACCACGTCCTCGCGGAATCCTTTGAACCAGTAGGCGTAGTAAAACCAGCAGGCGGACTGCGTGAGCGGGGCTTCGTTCATGGCGTCGAGCGCGGGCGCGAACTCACGGCAGAACGTCATGAAGCGCAGCATGCCGAGAACGG
>CAZPZE010000873.1:0-1968 GCA_964590625.1 uncultured Solibacteraceae bacterium | reverse complement strand
GTCCCGGTCGCACAGCACGCTCGCGTACACATGCGCGTAGATATACCGCGCAAACTCCCGCATCCGGTCCACGTGGATCTCGATCTGATCCTCCGCCTCCTCCGTCGTCAGCCCGATCTGATAGAACAGCGTCTCCGATTCCTTCAGCGGCAGAATGCTGTAGTACTCGATGTGCGTCGGCTCCGGCAGATTCTTGATCCCGTTCTCGAACTTCCACTTGAAGAAGTCGCTCAGGAATTGCTGGACGCACTTGTTGATCGGCCCGAAAATCGCGAACCGCCGCAGGAACGTCTGCATGAACTTCCGGTTCGTGAACATCTGGTTCGCAAACGGCATCACGTAGAACCCGAAGTAAATCGCCAGCTCCCACGTGTACTTCAGCGTGAACGCTTCCTGATCGCCGAGCGCGTTGTAGCTGAGCTCGTAAGTCGGCACGTACGCCTCATACATCGCCCGCTCAATCTGCTCCGCCATCACGCACTTCTCTTCGAGCAGCGCCTTGTCTTCTGTCTCAATCGCGTCCACAACCAGCGTGTTGTAGATCGCGATCAGATCGCTTCCCGGGCTGTACAGCGGATCGGTAAACCGCCCCGCCTCGCCCGCCAGCGCCCACCGATTTTTGCTGATCGTCTGCCGGCAATCGTGCGAATACGAAATGTACCGGCCCTCATCCACAACCTTCCGGTGCGGCAGATCGCGCGCGAACATCGGCCAGTCTTTGCAGACCCACTCGATCATCTTCTTCGCGCTCGAAACTTCCTCGGGATTCACCGACGCATGCTCGAACACCAGTCCCAGACTCGTGATGCCATGCAGCGGAATCACCCAGAACCACCGGCCCTTCCCGCAGAAGTGGCTCGTCGCATTCACCAGCGGAAAATTGCCCACCTTCTGCCGCGCGCGGTCCAGCAGAACTTCTGTATACGAATGGTCCGTGAACTTCTCATAGTTCACCAGGCCCTCCACCCAACACCATGTCGCCCCATGCTTGATCGGACTTTCCTTCGCGAGTCCAATCTTCTTTTTCAGCACCGCGCTCCGGCCGGAGCAGTCCACCACCCAACGGCAGGTCGTCGTGCCTTTGTTGAACGAAATCACGTGCGGTTCATCCGTTTCCGAAAGCTGCGCGTCGATATCCCGAACACCCCCCACAAACTGGAACCGCGCGTCCATTTTGTTCTTCTCCATCAGGTGCCGCTCCAGATGATTGCGATCGAGCTGGAACGTGCAGATGTTGGAAACGCCGCGAATCGAAGATGACGACACGTCTTCCCAGAAGTCATCCCCGTTCCCCGTCTGCCAGTAGAACCGGAGGTTGTACTTCAGGTAATGGTTGATCAGCAGATATTCTTCGAGATCGAGAATCTTCGAAAAGTAGTAGCCGGAAAGCTGAACGAGCGACTCGCCCACCTTCTGGGTCGGCCGCGGCGGATCGTCCCACTTGTCGAGCAAAAGGACGCTCTTGCCCTCCGTGTACTTCAGCAGATGCGCCGAAAGCGAAAGGCCGGCCAGTCCGGCCCCAATGATGACGACGTCGTAGTGGTTTTTCAATTCCGCGGTCAAGCGTCCCCCGGCGGGCAGGGCTCGGCCCCGGCCGCGCAAATATAGAGTGTCACGGCTGACGCAGCCGTTACGGGTGTCTCTACAGAATACCTCGCAGGGCGGAGCTTCGGCTCTGCCGTCGGCCTTCCGGCCGGCGCAACTTGCCACAATCGTCCCCCCGTGACGGAAAATGGAGAATCTCCTATGCCCATGTCCCCCCTGATGAAGCCGGTGACCCTCCCCTCCGGCCGCCTTTTGATCGGCGGCGGATGGCGGGAAAGCGTCTCCGGCAAGCGCTTCCCCACCATCAACCCCGCCACCGAGGAAGAAATCTGCCAGATCGCCGAAGCCGACTCCGCCGATGTCGACCTCGCCGTCGCAGCCGCCCGAAAAGCTTTCGAGCACGGCCCCTGGCGCCGAATGGCA
>CAZPZE010000872.1:0-2118 GCA_964590625.1 uncultured Solibacteraceae bacterium | reverse complement strand
CCGGCGTGGACCAGAAAAAAATCGAAGCTCAGCAAACAAGGATCACGTTTTGAACTCCACCAAGCCATTCATCGCCGCGGGAGCCGCAGTTCTGATCGCCCTCGGCTCGCACTCGGTCACCGCGCAGACCGGCGCCACCGTTAACTTCGATCGGGAAGTCCGGCCTATTCTTTCGAACAACTGCTTCCGCTGCCACGGGCCGGATGAGAGCTCGCGCATCGGCGGTTTTCGGCTCGATCTCCGCGACGAAGCCACGCACCAGCAGGTGGTGGGCACGCCGATCGTCCCGGGCGACCCGGATCACAGCGAACTGATCATGCGCGTCAATTCGACGGATGATGGCACCGTGATGCCGCCGGCCATCACTCACACGAAGCTGACGGACGCGCAGAAATCCACGCTGCGCCGCTGGATTGCCGAAGGCGCGAAGTACACAAGCCACTGGTCGTATCAGCCGATCGTCCGGCCGCCGCTGCCTGCATCTGCGACGAAGAACGAAAACCCGATCGACGCGTTCATCCGGGCGCGCCTCGCTAAAGAAGGACTGAAGCCTTCGCCGGAAGCCGACCGCCGTACGCTGATCCGCCGCGTGACGCTCGATCTCACGGGCCTTCTGCCAACTCAGGAACAAGCCGCCGCGTTTGAAGCCGACAAATCGCCTGATGCTTACGAAAAGGTGGTCGATCGCCTCTTCGCTTCGAACGAATACGCCGAGCAGCAGGCCGTGCTCTGGCTGGATGCTGTCCGCTACGCCGATTCGGCCGGCTTCCACAGCGACGGCTCGCGTCCCGTCTGGCTCTATCGCGATTACGTGCTTAGAGCCTTCCGCGATAACAAGCCGTTCAGCGATTTCACCCGCGAGCAGATTGCGGGTGACCTGCTGCCGAACGCGACCATCGATCAGAAAATCGCGGCCGCCTACAATCGCCTGAGCCGTAGTTCCGCCGAGGGCGGCCTGCAGCCGAAGGAATACTACGCGAAGTATGGCGCCGACCGCGTGCGCGATCTTTCCACCGTCTGGCTCGGCAGCAGCTTTGGATGCGCCGAATGCCACAACCACAAGTTCGACCCCATCCTCACGAAAGACTTCTACGCGATGAAGGCCTTCTTTGCCGATATCAAAGAGGACGGCCTCGTGCAGGACGTCGGGCCCACCGCCTTCGCGCCGAAGATGAAAGTCTACGGCCCGGGCCAGAAGGAAGCGATCGACGCGCTGCAGAAGCAGGTGGATGAGGCGCGCGCCGCGCTCACGAAGCAGGCGGAAGCGCTCGCCGATCAGCAGCGGCAGTGGGAGAAAGAAGAACTGGTCCGCTATCTTTCGGGCGAACTGGCGTGGCAGTTCCCAGTTCCCGTTGCGGCTACTGCCAGCAAGGCGACGCTCACCATCCAGAAGGAGGAGGTTGTACAGGATCCGCGCACGCTTTCAACCTCCGTCTCGATGGGAGCGGGTATGATCAGCGTCGACGGCGCGAACCCCGATAACGAGACTTACGACGTCACCATCGAACCCGGAGCAGGGAAGTGGGCAAGCCTCGCGCTCGAAACCGGACAGGATGACAGCCTGCCCGGCGCGAACATCGCGCGCGGTTCCGACCATTTCACAGTGACCGAAATCAACGCCGAGATGGACGGCAAACCGCTGCCGTTCAAATTCGCGTTCAGCGATACCGCGCCGGTGGCCGGCACATCCGCCATGTCCGCGATCGATGGCGACCCGAAGACGGGCTGGGCGATCGGCTCCGTCGCGCGCGGGCCGCGCACCATGCTGATGCTGCGCCTGGCGACTCCGGTGACCACGAAGGACGGCGACAAGATTGTCGTCCACATCCATCAGGATTCCGAAGAGCGCAAGGCGACGATCGGCCGGTTCCGCATCGCGATCTCGCCGAATCCGGATTCGTGGCCGGGAACCGGCGGCCGCAATGGAGTACGCACCGCCATCGCGCGCGCGAATCGTGATCTGGGCATCGCGCTACCTGCTCCGCGTCCGGCAGCCGCGAAACCTGAAACGCCTGAGGTGGCGCCTCCACCGCCCCCGAATGACGGGCTGGCGGGCAATATCGCTTCGGCTCTGCTCACTTCGCCCGAGAAGCGTTCCGAAGATCAGAAGAAGCTCGT
>CAZPZE010000871.1:0-5015 GCA_964590625.1 uncultured Solibacteraceae bacterium | reverse complement strand
TAACCCGATTATAGCGCGTTCGCGCAAATCCCGACCCACCGATTACACCACTTTACGTCACGTTACGTAAGAGAGTCCCAGTGCTCTTTAGTACCCCATAGTACGAGGTTTTCATCGGATCGCTGCTTTTTCCTGCAGTTTGCTCAGCTCACGTCGCGCCGCGGCGGCATCCGGCGCGGCTGGTGCTATCGCAAGATAACTGTGGAGAGCCTCGGCGCCTGCTTTGAAATCTTCGAGCGCGATCAGCACCAGCCCGAGCAGATAAATGCCCTGCGGATTCTTTCCGTGGTCGAGCCGCAACTCAGTCCGCACACCGCGCTCCGCCGCGTCATACCGGCCGAGATTGTAGTTCGCGATGGCGCTGAAATACCACGGCGTGGCAGCGCCCACCGGGTCCAGCCGCACCGCCTGATCCAGATAATGCAGCGCGTCTTCCCACTTCGATTCCGCACACGCCAGATAACCAAGCTCCTGCCACGGCCCCACCAGCCGGTTATCGAGCTCCATGGCTTTCCGGAAATCGGCGCGGGCATCTTCCACGCGCCCCAGAATCCACTGCGCTTTTCCCGCATTCAGCCACGCGTCGGCATATTTCGGGTAAAGGCTCAGGGCTTTTTCGAAACTCGCGAGCGCGTCCGCGGGCCGCTCCCCCGCGAGCCGCATGCCCTTCTCGAATTCTTTCCGCGCGTCCTTCGGCGCCTCGAGCGAGAGGATGCTCACGCTCCGTCCGTCGCTCTCCGCAATTCGATGGATGACGATCGCGCCCACGTCGAAAGTGCTCTGTCCCTCGCGATTGTAAAGGCTGGCGCGGCTGGAAGAATAGCCGGCCACTTCCGCGAAGAGCTCGCAGTTCGCCAGCGGATCGAGACCGCGGCTCCCGCTGCGCGATCCCGTGAGCGACGCAGAGCCGTTGCCGCTCGTGCGCACCACCTGCGAAGCATCGCCGAATGACGACGACATCGTCGTCCAGCGGAACGCGAAGCTCCCGTTATCCGCCACGTGCGCCATGGCTCGCCGCACCGGCCCGCACACGGATTGGATCGTCACGCCGCGCGGCAGCGTCGATCCATCGTCCGTCATCACCGTGCCGGAAAGAAAAACCACGGGCGGAAGCGCAGTCCCGTTTTGTGGCTGGCCCAGGGGGCGCGGCGTATCGGATGCGGCCGGGGACGACGCGAGCGGTGTTCCACTCGCATCCGTCGTCACGCTGGAAGTCTGCGCGCAGAGCAGGCCCGCGCACGCGAAGGCCGCGAGCGCGCCGCGCAGCATTTTATTTGCTCGCCAGGCTTTCGGCCCGCGTCAACTGCTGCTTTGCTATCTCGGCATCCCGTCCGGCGGGCGCCACTTTGAGGAACGCGCGCAGCGCGTCCGCGCCGCCTGTCAGGTCATTGCGCGCGATCAGAATCAGCCCCAGCAGAAATTTCGCCCGCGGATTCTTATCCTGATCCAGCCGGATCTCCGAACGGATGCTGCGTTCCGCGGCTTCGTAGCGCTGGAGGTTGAAATCCGCGACCGCGCTGAAGTACCACATCATCGCGGAGTCCATCGGATCGAGCTTCGTTGCCTGATCAAGATAACGCGCGGCCTCTTCCCACTTCGAGTGGTCGGATGCCATGTAGCCGAGTTCCTGCCATGGCCCCAGAAGCTTCTTATCGAGATCCATCGCCTTCTGGAAATCCTGAGCGGCTTTATCTTCTGATCCGAGCTGCCGTTCGGTGCGCCCCAGGCTCACCCAGGCGTCCGCGTATTGTGGATATTCAGCCACCGCCTTGCCGAAACTCACTTCGGCTTCTTTGTATTTGCGCTGCCGAAACTGATCGGTGCCCTTCTGGAAATCCTTCTTGGCCTTCTTCGGAGCTTTCATGGAAAGCACGCTCACGGTAGTGCCTTCCTCGCCGGTAATGCGATGGATGGTGAGCGTACCCACATCGATCCGCTCCGTCTGATCGTAATTGAAGAGAGGAACGCGGCTCGAAACATAGCCCGACACGTCCACCTGCAATTCACAATTCAACATCGGATTGCCCAGCCCGCCGCTCGTACTCATAGGGCCGGCGCTCGGTCCGGCGTTCGGACCCGCGCTGAATGCCGAATTCATGCTGTTGTTCTGCGAGGCATCCTGGAAAATCCCGAATGTGTCGCCCCACTGGAATCCGAAATCGCCGTGGCCGCTGGTATGCGTGACGATGCGCCGGTCCGCGCCGCACACTGCCTGGATGTTCAAGCTGCCGGGAATCGGCGATCCGTCGTCGGTCGAAACCGAGCCGGAAATGAAGATGGGCCGCTGAATCTGCGGTGTCGGCGTCTGGTTTTGCTGCGGGTTAGTAAAGACGGGCGAGGTCGCCGTACCTGCACCCCTGCCGCCGCCGGACGTGCCCGCGCCGGCGCCGCCGGAAGAAGGTCCCGCCGGACCGGCAGGTGCGGATGTCCCGCCGCCCGCGCTGCCGCCCGTCGCGCCGCCGCCACCGCCGGCCGAACCGCCCGTGGACCCCCCTTTTTGGGCCCAGACGCAGCTCAATCCAATCGCCGCCGCCACGATCAGATAAAGAGTGATTCTCATTGCAAAGCCTCCAGGGGAACAACCCGGCGCCCCCCATTTAGTGACCCAATTATGTCACACGGCGGAACAGGTGGTGTGCGGGGCGAGGAAGAGGGTTGCGCTAAATCTCTGTGGAGAGCCTGGTTGGACGGCGGGTCCCCTGACCCGCAACCGGCCCGCAGCCGGCCCCCACTCTCTCACTTCTTCGCGAGAGTATCGATCCGCGCCAGCATCGTGTTTGCAGCTTTCACATCGCCCGGGTCCGGTGACGACGCCAGATAGTCGCGCAGCATTTGGGCGCCGGTAGCGATCTCGTTCCGCGCCACCAGAATCAGCCCCAGCAGGAACTGTGCCCGCTTGTACTGGCGGCGCTGATCGAGTTGCATCTCCTGCCGGATGCTCCTCTCCGCTTCATTGAAGCGGTGCAACTGATAGTACGCCACGGCGCTGATGTACCACGGCAGCGCCGAAGACATCGGATTCAGCCGCTCGGCCTCGTCGAGATACTGCGCCGCCGCTTTCCAGTCCTTCCGGTTCGACGCGATATACCCGAGGATCTGATAAATACCCGGCAGCTTCGGATCAATCTCCCGCGCCTTCAATACAGACTTCTCGGCGGCGTCCTGCAAGTCCGCCTTGTATTGCGCGAATCCTAGCCCTACCCACGCCTCCGCGAATTGCGGGTCGATCTTCACCGCCTTTTCGTACTGCCCGGCCGCGTCCCACAGCTTGCCCAGGCGCATCAGCTCACGGGCCCTGTCGAAATGCTTCTTTGCATCCTTTGGAGCGGTCAGCGTGGTGATGCTCACTATGTTCTGGCCGGAGCCCGACACGCGGTGCAGCCAGATCACGCCCACATCCGTCCCATCGAACGCGGACGGATTGTTCAGATTAATGCTGCTCGAGGTGAAGCCGGAAAGCTCCGCGCGCAGATCGCAGTTGCTGTTGCCGGCCATGCTGCTGTGCAGGCCCGACGAAGCGTCCGCATTCGCGCCGCTGAGCGTGTTCCAGGCGTTCGAAATTCCCGTGGATGAATCGCTGAGCGCTGTCGTCTCGAATCCGAAATCATCCAGAATGCTGGTGTGAGCCACCGTTCGTTCAGAGCCGGCGCAAATCAGCTGGATCGCTGCGCTTCCCGGCAGCGGAGATCCGTCATCGAGCTTCACCGTACCCGTGATCATGACTTTCGTGGTGGGCATCGAAAAAGTCCGCCATGGCGAGCCGGCCAGAGTGCTCGCCATCTGGCCTCCGTTCATCTGTCCGAACACACAAGACACACTAAGAGCGCAAGCGTACAACAACCGCGTACTGCATTTCATGGGGGTTCCTTGCGCCGGAGGCTTCAGGTTGCCGGAATAGGGAACTGCATCCGGCTTGTCCGCGTTTTATGCAAGCTCCGGACCAAACGTCCAAAGTGTTGTGCCGAACCTCTTTATCTGTTCGGAACGGCGGCAAATCGCGCCGTGGTCCGCGGCGTGCATTACGCCGCATTTATGGCCTCGAAGACGAAGTCACATTCCCGTACTCACGTGCAGCGCAGGGCGGCGGGCACGCCCGGCGAAATGCCGATGCGCGAACTCGGAAAAACCGGCGAGCGCGTTTCCATGCTCGGGCTCGGCGGCTCGCACATCGGCACGCCCGAATTGACTGCGCCCGAAGCGGTTCGCATCATTCGCGCCGCGCTCGATGGCGGCATGAACTTCATGGACAATTCGTGGGACTATCACAACGGCGCAAGCGAACGTCGTCTCGGCAAAGCGCTCAAAGATGGATACCGGCAGAAGGCGTTCGTAATGACGAAAGTCGATGGCCGCAACGCGAAGGAAGCCACCCGCCAGATCGAGCAGTCGCTCCGGCGGCTGGGTACAGATCATGTCGATCTTCTCCAGCATCACGAAGTGATCCGCTTCGACGATGCCGACCGCATTTTCGCCCCCGGCGGTGCAATGGAGGCGTTCATTGCTGCGCGGCAAGCGGGCAAAATTCGCTATATCGGATTCACGGGCCATAAAGATCCGCACATCCATCTCTACATGCTCGAAAAGGCAAGGGAGGCGGGCTTCCGGTTCGATACCGTACAGATGCCGCTGAACGTCCTCGACGCCCACTTTCGGAGCTTTGAGTCCCACGTCCTCCCGGCGCTTGTCCAGGAGGGTATCGGCGTTCTCGGAATGAAGAGCATGGGTAGCGGAGTTCTTCTCAGGAGCAAAGTCGTGACGCCGATCGAGTGCCTGCATTACGCCCTGAGCCTGCCAACGTCGGTCGTGATCACCGGCATCGATAGCCGGGAGATCCTCGATCAGGCGTTTGAGGCCGCCCGCACATTTCGCGCGCGCTCATCGGATGAAGTGAAAGCGCTGCTCGCCCGAACGGCCGAGGCGGCGCGGGGCGGGGAGTACGAGTTGTTCAAGACGACAACGTATTTCGATTCGACGATCCAGAATCCCGACTGGCTCGGCGACGATCCGGAGCGAGT